>JAFPAS010000254.1 GCA_017424205.1 Prevotella sp.
CCAAAGTATCGTCCTCTATCTTCGCTGCTGAAAGCGGCATATCTTCTTTTATCTTCCTATAACTTCTCAAATCAAAAAGTATCTTCCTATATCTTCTTAACATCCGAAACTTGAGTATTTAATTCATAAAAACCATACGAAACATGCACAAGAAACTATTCATGGCAGGCCTGCTATCCGTAGCTTTTGCAGGACAGATGGCGGCGCAGTCAGCCTTTATCTATCCGAAGAACCAAGCTACAGCCCCTGCTATAGCACGTGACGAAGCCATAGAGGCGAAGGTAGAGCAGGTGCTCTCTACACTCTCGCTCGACGAGAAGATAGGTCAGATGGTCGAACTCGACCTGCGTATCATAACCGTTCAGGACAAGTCAGGCCGCTGGGTGGTAGACCAGCACAAGCTCGACTCCATACATAGCAACTATAAGATAGGCTCCTTCCTCAATACCCCAGGACCGCAGGGCGTGACAGCGGCAGAGTGGGAGAAGGTTATAGCCCAGATACAGGCATCTGCCATAAAGTATACGGGCATACCAACCGTGTTCGGTGTCGATGAGAATCACGGTGTGACATACACCACCGACGGCACGCTGATGCCGCAGAATATAAACGTGGCAGCCACGTTCAATCGCGACGTGGCATACAACGGAGCACGCGTGACGGCATACGAGACACGTGCCTGCTCAGTGCCATGGACCTATTCGCCTACTGTCGACCTCTCGCGCAATCCGTCATGGCCTCGCTGTTGGGAGAACTTCGGTGAGGACTGCCTGCTCAGTTCAGAGATGGGACGCATGATGACACTCGGTTTCCAGGGAGCCGATCCTAACCATATCGGACAGCAGAATATAGCCGTTTCGGTGAAGCACTACATGGGCTACGGCGCTCCAGTGTCAGGAAAAGACCGCACGCCAGCCATCATTGCGCTGCAAGACCTGCGCGAGAAGCACTTCGCTCCGTACAAGGCATGCATCGAAGCCGGTGCGCTCACCGTCATGGTCAATTCAGGAAGCATAAACTACATGCCAGTGCATGCTGACAAGACCCTGCTCACTGGTTGGCTGAAAGAAGGGCTGCAGTGGGACGGAATGCTCATAACTGACTGGGCAGATGTCAACAATCTGTTTAACCGAGAGAAAGTGGCACACGACAAGAAAGAAGCCCTGTGCCTCGCCATCAATGCGGGCATCGACATGCTCATGGACCCATACAGCTGCGACTGCATACAGCTGCTGCACGAACTCGTAGACGAAGGCAAGGTGAGCGAGGGCCGTATAGACGATGCCGTGCGCCGCATCCTGCGTCTCAAGGCACGCCTTGATCTCTTCGACCACCCTACACAGCGTCTGCGCGACTATCCGCTGTTCGGCAGCGAAGAGCATCGTCAGGTGTCATACACAGGCGCAGTAGAGTCGATGGTGCTTCTGAAGAACAACGGCATTCTGCCGCTGGCTCCCGGCAAGAAGATTCTTGTGGCAGGACCAAATGCCAACAGCCTGCGTACGCTCAACGGCGGATGGACCTACACATGGCAGGGTAAGGGCATCGACGAGATAATCAGCAATGTAGTTGCCGCAACATCTAAGCGCAAGGCGTCGCAAGGCGGCCCGTTCGTAAAGCCAAGCACCATATTCGAAGCCCTCTGTGCAGAGTATGGCAGCCAGAACGTCATGCTCGACACCACACTGCAGTATGACAATAACGGCGAATACTACGAGGAGATTCTCCACGACCCAGACTTCCGCACACTGACAGCTTCTGCCGCTACAGCCGATGTCATCATTGCCTGCATAGGTGAGAACACATACTGTGAGACACCGGGCAATCTGACAGACCTGCGTCTCTCAGAAAATCAGCGCAATATGGTCAAGGCGCTCGCCGCTACAGGCAAGCCAGTCATACTCGTTCTCAACGAGGGCCGTCCGCGCATTGTCAGCGACATAGAACCACTTGCTGCTGCCGTGGTCGATATCATGCTGCCGTCTAACTGCGGCGGTGACGCACTGGCACATCTGCTCAGCGGCAAGGAGAACTTCAGCGGCAGACTGCCGTTCTCATACCCACGCCACGTCTCAGCCTATACCTGCTACGACTACCGCGCCAGCGAGGTGTCAGAGACCATGGCGGGAGCATACAACTACAGCGCAGACGTATCGTTCCAGTGGCCTTTCGGCTACGGACTCAGCTATACGACATTCAGTTATCAGAATCTGCGTGTCGAGACCCCGAAGGGCAATGGTGTGTTCGGTCCGAAAGACGTGCTGACAGTCAGCGTCGATGTGCGCAATACAGGCAGCCGTGCCGGCAAGCACTCCGTGCTGCTCTATAGCAGCGACAAGGTGGCATCGCTGGTGCCAGAAGTGCGCCGTCTGCGCGACTTCAAGAAGATAGAGCTGCAGCCAGGCGAGCAGCAGACTGTCACTTTCTCGCTGCCAGCAGAGGCGCTCGCCTTTGTCAATATGCACGACCAGTGGGTGCTGGAGCCAGGCGAATTCGTGCTGCAGATAGAAAACCTCAGCAAAACAGTGCGTTGCGAATAGAGAGACTGCGCTATGGAGAAACTGCTGCAATACTGCTGGAAACACCGCATACTGCCTGCTGGAGAACTGCGTACGACCGACGGACAGCATGTTGAAGTCATAGACACAGGTCTGCTCAACACCGATGCAGGCCCCGACTTCTTCAATGCCAGAATACGCATTGGCGACCGTCTGTTGGCTGGCAACGTAGAGATACACGTCCGCCGACGCGACTGGTATGCCCACGGACACGACCGTGATGCAGCTTACGACAATGTCATCCTGCATGTTGTCGATGCTAAGTGTAACGGGGTTGCTCAGCAAGATGCAACAGCCGAGCCCCGTGATGAGGCTGTACGAACCCTCTCAGGCAATGTCCTGCCCGAACTGCAGATAACTGTGCCAGAGGAAATAATACAGAACTACCAAGAGCTACTCAGCGTAGATAGTTATCCGCCATGCTACAAGATAGTGCCGAAGGTTACACCGCTATGCATGCACTCATGGATGGCAGCACTCCAGACCGAACGGCTGAAACAGAAGACAGACGCCATAGTTGAGCATGTGTCACATTTGAAAGGCGACTGGGAGCATGCTTATTTCATAACATTGGCACGAAGCTACGGATTCGGGTCTAACAGCGATGCCCTCGAACAGTGGGCGCGCAACATGCCGATGACATCCGTTGCCCATCATCGCGACAATCTCTTCCAGATAGAAGCGTTCTTTTTCGGACAGGCAGGCATGCTTAACATAGCTACGGTAAGAGAGCGTCTGCAACTCGAAACCGCTGCCGATGAGTATTTTCAGCGCCTGCAGTCAGAGTATGAATATCTGAAACATAAGTTCCGCTTGGCAGACGACCATCCCCCGCTATGGAAGTATATGCGCATGCGTCCGCAGAATTTTCCTACGATACGCATAGCCCAGCTGGCACGTCTATACCACGAACGGCGCACCTCGCTGTCGCAGCTGGTGGAGTGTGATACGATAGAAAAGCTTAGCAAGATGTTCCAGTGTGGTGTTTCTGACTATTGGCAGACACACTATACCTTCGGTCATGAGAGTCAGCCGTCAGCCAAGCAACTCTCGGCTGCCAGCACTAATCTGCTCATGATAAACTGCGCCATACCGATGCTCTTTGCCTATGGTCGCCATACGGGCAGCGAAGCACTCTGCAATAAGGCGCTCGATCTGCTCGAAAGTTTGCCTGCGGAGAATAATAATATCACCCGCATGTGGCAGCAGGTAGGGCTTGAGAGCCGTTCGGCAGGCGATACGCAGGCGCTAATACAGCTTAAGAAACAATATTGCGACCGTAAAAACTGTCTGCAATGCCGCATAGGCTACGAATATATGAAACTTAAATCATAACAGAAAGAATACCAGCATACATGCATGCGAAGGGAAGTGTCAGAATTGTGACGCTTCCCTTTTTTTATTGTTGTCAATTCAAAAACACTAATATTCAGAGGTGTCAGACTATGCTGCAAATATCATATAAATCTCAGTGTGATATATAATAATGCCAAAGGCTGCGAATGACGGTGCAAGAAGCAGTGTCTTGCCTTGTCATTCGCAGCCTTTTGATGTGTCATTCGCAGTCTTTAGCAGAACGTGCGGATATTTTGTAGGTGCGAGAAGAAAAATAGTATGTCCTTTCTCGTTATTTCAGATGGTTTGTCTAATATATAAACTCAATGTATTCTGCATAGCAGATGAGCTTAAAATGCTTTCTACTTCATTTATTCTATCAGCACGTCACATTTCTCAGAACGGAAAGAGCAGCGGCAGAACGAGAGTCATGACTATGCCGATGATGATCTGCAGCGGCAGTCCGACCTTGATGTAGTCGGTGAAGGTATAGTTGCCGGCATGCATGACGAGTGCGTTGGGCGGTGTAGAGAATGGCGAAGCAAAGCACATGCTTGCGCCGAACGACACGGCGAAGAGCATAGGCATAGGATTGACGCCTATCTCTGCGGCTGCGCTGTAGGCAATAGGTGCCATGAGCACGGCAGTGGCTGTATTGCTTATGAACATCGTGAGGAGTGATGTCGTGAAGTATATTCCGGCAAGAAGAATCATAGGGCTGATGGTGCCGAGCGAGGCTACGAGCGAGTGGCTGATGAGTTCTGACGTGCCGGTCTTCTCGAGTGCCGTAGCCATAGGCATCATGGCGGCTATGAGCACAATGCTCTCCCAGTTGATGGTCTTATAGGCTGACGCTACGCTGCGGAAACATCCGCACAGCACCATGAGCACTCCGGCTGCCATGACTGCGGTGACAGGGGCAACGGGAATGAAATCGAACACCATGACGGCTACCATGAGGAGCATGATGGCTGCCGCCAGCGGAGCTTTATAGTTGAGTGTCACACGCTCTGCCATCTCCTTCGGCTGTCCGAGCAGCACCCATCCGTTTTCGTCAGAACCGATGTTGTTGATGTTATCCCATCGGCCTTGTATGAGCAGCACGTCGCCTGCGTGGAACTTTGTCTCGGGCAGATGCTCAGAGAGGTATTCGTCGGCACGCTTTATGCCGAGCACATTGACTTCGTATTTCTCGCGGAAGCGTAGTGTGCGAAGTGTCTGTCCCACCAGTCTCGACTGTGGCATAACGACTATCTCGGCTATGCCCAGGTCGTAGAAGTCCAAGCCTGACGTCTCCTGATGGTCGATGCGGCTCTCTTCTGCAAAGCGCGTTATCTGTTCTGATGTGCCATGCAGATAGAGTATATCGCCTTCGGCGAGAGTGCGTTGCGGTGTAGGCAGGTCTTGTGTTACGTTGCGCAGCAGTGTGTTGTGGCGGCTTTTCTCGTTTCGTATCTCGAGAATCGTAATGCCGTATTCTGCACGCAGATTGAGCTGGCTCACGCTCTTGCCTGCTATGCTGCTTCGTTTGCCTATGCGGAATGCGCTGATATTGTGAGAGATGTTGTATTCATCGGCGAGACTGTCGAGTGATTTGCTGTTGTCGTCACCCGTGTTACGCTGTTTCTTTCTGAGGAATATGCGGCTCAGCGGGAGCATGACCAGCACGCCTACGGCAAGGCATATCATGCCGAGCGGGAGGAAGGAGAAGAACTCCAAACCCTCGTGGCCGTGCTCGCGCAACGTCTCGTCGATGACGAGGTTTGGCGGTGTACCGATAAGTGTCATCATGCCGCCCATGCTGCTGGCAAAGGCAAGTGGCATGAGCAGCTGCGAGGTGTTTGTCCGGCTCTGCGCTGCCATAGAAACGATGATGGGCATCATGAGTGCCACTGTGCCTGTGTTGCTGACGAAGGCACCGATGGAGGCGGTGACAAGCACCACAAGCAGGAACATCAGAGTGTCGCTGCCGTGGGCTATGGCAAGAATGCGCTGGCTCACAAGTTTTGCCAGTCCGGTCTGCAGCACCGCTCCGCCAACGACGAAGAGGCCCACCATCATGATGATGACAGGATTAGAGAAGCCTGCCAAAGCCTCTTCGGGAGTGAGCACACCGAGCAGTATCAGCAGTGTGAGTGCTGCGAGTGCTACGATGTCAGCGCGTATGCGGCCCGATATGAAGAGTGTGATGGTTGCTGCGAGTATTATGAGTGTTATTGTCATTGTGTTTATGTTATTTCTTAGATATGTATGATTGTGATTGTTATAAGCCTTTTTTACAAGAAAGCTGATACGGTAGACTGATGCGCACCAGCAATATTAGCTCCGCCATCTGTGTGCGGAGGTGATGCTGGGATAATAATTCTCTTATGCCGCATGCGTTCTCTGTGTTGGGTTAAGGGGCGTTCTAAAAAATACAAATTTAAGTGTTCACTTATTCTATTGTTTCTGTTTCGGTCGCTTTTCGTCTCTTTCGATGTCATTTTGTCAAGTTTCATCAGTCACATAGCCCGCTATGCTACTTCTTCAACTTACAAAAGCACATACGAAAGAAGAACAAAAATCAACTCGACGTATTTTTTAGAACGCCCCTTAAGACATGCGATTCTTGCAAAGTAAAGGTGTTTAAGGATTGAGGACAACGGTCTTCAGAATCCTGATGTCTTTCAGCGGACGGTCGTTGCGGTCGGTCTCAACGCTCTGTATGCGCTCGGCTACGTCCCATCCGTCGGTCAGTTCGCCGAATACGGTGTATCCGCCGTCGAGCCATGGTGTGCCTGGCTGCTGGTAGTCTTCATAGTATCCGAGGCAGCTGACATACGGGTTCTTTCCTTTAGTGACAGGCCATTTGCCCCAGACGATATAGAACTGTGATGACGAGCTGCGCAGTTCGGGATTGTCGGTGTCGCTCTCGCGTGCTGCTGCCAGTGCGCCGCGCTTATGGAAGAACTGCGGATAGACTATCTCTGCCGCTATCGACTTGCTGCTGTCTGGTGTCAGCACGTCGCTGTTGCCCAGTTCTGGGGCAGGATTGTCAATGCTTGTCGGCGGAGCGGTGACTGATGCTGGGTCGCCGCTCTGAAGCATGAAATTCTCTATGACACGATGGAAGAGCATGCCGTCGAATGCACCTGACGAGGCAAGGCGCAAGAAATTGTCGCGGTGGCGCGGTGTTTCGTTATATAGTTCCACTGTCATATTGCCTGCTGTAGTTTCTATTCTCACTCGCTGGCGGTCGTAGGGTGTGATGTCTGGCATGAAGTCTTTCAGCGCACGCATGATGTCGGTAGGGCGGCGGTCAGCGTGGAAGGCGCCGAGCTTATACTGGCGCGGATTGCACAGCGGCTCCCAATAGAACACGCCCTTGCAGCGGCCGCCTGTCTCGTTCTTGGCGCGGCGAAGCACATCGGCATATTGCTCGCGACCCTGCTGCATGACATACGGGCGGTCGTCGTCGACGAGAAAGCCTGTCTCGGTTATCATCACGTCGCAGCCGTACTTCTTTGATACGAGGCGGATATTCTTCATGCAGTCTGAAATTGTGGCCTTGGCGTTAGGTTCTCTGCCTGCCTCCATCGCCCAGTAGGGATAGAGTGACATGCCTATCATGTCAAACTTGCCTCCGTATTGCAGCACGGTGTCGAGGTTGCGGTTGAACATGGCGTTGTCGAAGCCATTGTCGAGATGCACAATCACTATGGCTTCAGGGAACACGCTCTTCACAGCATCGTAGCCAGCGCCTATGAATCCGGCATACTGCTTAGGGTGATGGTCGATGTGGCCCATTGACTTGGTCAGTATGGTGTTGCCATTGGCGTCTTTCTTCTCCCAGCCTGTCACAGGATCCATCTCTACTGACCATAGCAGACCGTTGCGTGTCTCATTGCCCACCTGCACCCAGCGCGGTGTGACGCCGTTGTCGCGAAGCAGAGAGAGAACCTCTATGGTGTGAGCAGCGAGTGCCTGGCGCATCTTCTTGTATGACATGCCGTCCCATGAGGCAGGGATATTCTGCTTGGCAGGGTCAGCCCACCAGTCGCTGTAGTGGAAGTCTATCATAATGTCCATGCCGAGGCTCTTGGCGCGAAGTGCCTTCGTGAGCACGTCATCTTTGCCGCACCAGTTGCCATGTTTCTGAGGGTCGACCCACACTCGAAGGCGCACAGCATTCATGCCCATCTCCTTCATGAGCGCAAAGGCTTCGCGGGGTTCGCCATTCCAATTCTTGTATAGCTCGCCACGGCTCTCTTGCTCAGTGCTCCAGCTGATGTCTGCACCGACAGCAAAGTCTTGTGCAGAAAGTGGAAGACACAGTAAGGAAAGGAGTGCAAATAGTGATGTTCTGATGTGTTGTATCATGATGTTTCTTTGTTTGTTTTTGTTATGTTTCTGTATTATAGCACTATGAATAGTGCTGGCATATGAATATGCATCCGACAAATATACGAAAATAAAAGCATACAGGCAAATATCTGCTCTTTTTTTTAGTTTTCATAACAAAAACCATTGTGATTATCTCCTGCATGATGCAGCGGACGGCCGTTGGGCATTAAGTCCTTGTCTGTATGTCTTGTGGCGAAATGAGACGCATTGGAAGACGAGAGGCAAAGATATAGGCTGATAATGATAACTAAAGGTAAACTTTACTGCAATACTGATATTTTTTATCATATTATTAAATGTTATGCAAAAAAGTATCATTTAATGATAAGATAATATATTATAGTTTCGAATATTTACTGTAATTTTGCAACCGAGAACCATATATTGTGTCCTTTTCGTACATATCAAACGATAAATCTCATGCCATAATCCTACTTTATATTTATATAATTAGGTGTGGCAAGGCGAAGAAACTAATCTTAAATAATTATAATTAACTAACTAAAACTTTTTTACGCTATGAAATCTGAAAAATCTTTCAGCATTAAGTTTGCGTTACTCGCGTTGCTCATGCTCTTCTCGGCATCAGTAATGGCGCAGGTGAAGGTCACCGGTACCGTTGTTGACGAATCGGGAGAAGCTGTGCTTGGCGCTACAGTGCGTGAAAAAGGTACTCAGAGCGGTGCTGCTACTGACTTCAACGGTAATTTCTCTATCGTTGTGAAAAGTGCAAATGCAACGCTGAGTATCTCGTATGTAGGTTTCCAGACAGAGACTGTAAAGCTCGCTGGACGTACAAATGTAAAGGTTACTCTTAAAACCGATGCTACAATGCTCGAAGAGACAGTCGTTGTAGGTTACGGTACAATGAAGAAAAGCGACCTTTCTGGTTCTTCTGTAACTGTCGGAGAAGATGATATCAAAGGCTCTATCATCACTTCGCTCGACCAGACTCTGCAGGGTCGTGTGTCTGGTGTGACTGCCGTGACAACATCTGGTGCTCCTGGCTCTTCTTCTTCTATCCGCGTGCGCGGTATTGGATCTATCAATGCTAACCAGGAACCTCTATACGTTATCGACGGTGTAATCGTACAGAGCGGTGGACAGTCAGGTGCTGAATATGGTCTGGGTGACAGACTGGGCAACGGTAAGGTTTCTACTATCTCGCCTCTCTCTACACTCAACCCTTCTGATATCGTAAGCATGGAAATCCTGAAGGATGCTTCAGCTACTGCTATCTACGGTGCACAGGGTGCTAACGGTGTAGTGCTTATCACAACAAAGCGTGGTAAGGCTGGTGAAGCTAAGTTCAGCTACGACGGCATGTTTGCTGTTAATCGTCAGGCTAAGCGTCTGGACATCATGAACCTCAGAGAGTATTCTGAATACTATCAGAGCTATGTTCGTGAGGGATGGATTATCGAAAGTCAGGCTGACCCAACATACGCTGACCCTTCTATCCTCGGAGCTGGTACAAACTGGCAGGACGCTATCTTCCAGACTGCTATACAGCATCAGCATCAGGTGTCTGCTCAGGGCGGTACAGAGAATGTTAGATACTATGTTTCTGGTAACTTCATGAACCAGGAAGGTACTATCATCGGCTCTGAATTCAATAGATATTCTGTACGTGCTAACCTCGACGCACAGCTCAAGCCATGGCTTAAGCTCGGAATGTCTACTACATTCACAACAACAAACGATGACCTCAAGAAGGCTGACGGTAACGAAGGTATCATCACATACTCTCTGACCACTATCCCAGATATGCCTATATACGACGTATTCGGAAACTACTATGCAGAGGTGCGTGAGGGATATACTAACCCTAACCCTGTAGCTCTCGCTAATATGAACCAGTATACGCTCGAGCGTAGAAAACTTACTGGTAACATCTTCGCAGAGGTTAGCTTCCTTAAGAATCTTGTTTGGCACGCTGAACTCGGTTACGATATCTCTGGCTCTAACGCTGAAACATGGGAGCCTTCTGTAAATCTTGGCGGATGGCAGAAACCAGCTAACTCTGACCACTGGCAGAGCAATAACAATAAGTTCTGGCAGCTGAAGAACTACCTCACATATACTGGCAACATAGGCAAGCATCATTTCACTGCTATGCTCGGTCAGGAATGCTGGGAGTCAACATGGAAATTCCAGGGCATTACTGGTAAGAACCTACCACGTAACGACGTGCAAAACCCTTCTCTCTCTGAAAAGGCTGACCGCGACTTCACTTCTGGATTCGGAAGTGCATCAATGGCTTCGTTCTTCACTCGTGAGACATATAACTATGACGACCGTTACTATGCTACATACACATATCGTTATGACGGCTCTTCAAACTTCGGACCAAACAACAGATGGGCTGGATTCCACTCTATCGCTGCTTCTTGGAGATTCTCTAACGAGGCGTTCATGAAGAATATCGACTGGATCTCTAACGGTAAATTACGTGTAGGATGGGGACAGACTGGTAACTCTAACATCGGTGGATACCGTTGGGGTGTTGCACTCGGCGTTATGCCTTCTGCACTCGGACAGTCTTACCGACCAACAGGTCTTCCTAATGAATCAATCCAGTGGGAGACACAGGAACAGATTGACCTCGGTCTTGACCTCGGATTCTTCAACAACCGACTCAACCTTACTCTCGACTGGTATCGCAAAGAGTCTAAGAACATGTTGATGAAGATGCAGTTGCCTTCATACCTCGGTACACAGGGTAACGGTTCTTCTGCACTCTCTGCTCCTTACGGCAACTATGGTAACATGCTCAATACTGGTTTCGAAGTAGAGGTAAAGGCTATACCTGTTAGAACAAATGACTTCCAGTGGGAGACTGACGTACAGTTCTCATTCAATAAGAATAAGCTCGTTTCTCTTCAGGGCACAACATCTGCAGCTATCATTGGCTACGGACAGTGGTCTGACGTAGTGGCTGTTTCTTCTGTAGGACGTCCTATGTATGACTTCTTCGGATATGTAGTAGAAGGTGTTTATAAGGATTTCGACGATATCCTTAACTCTCCTGTCAATACTCTCTACGCACAGTCTTGTACAGAAAATGCTGACGGAACATGGAGCCATGTTATGGATCCAAGCAAGTATAGCAAGAACAATACTGTATGGCCTGGCGACCTCAAGTTCAAAGATGTAAACGGTGACGGCATAATCAACGAAAACGATAAGACAAATATCGGTTCTCCACTTCCAAAGTGCACTTTCGGTTGGACTAATACATTTACTTATAAGAACTTCGACCTCTCAATCTTCATCAATGGCTCTATTGGCAATAAGGTTATGAACTACACTTCTATACCTCTGACAGCGATGACAAGTACATGGACAAACCAGATCAATGAGAAGGTGGCTGACCGTGCAACACTCGCACCAATTGATGCTAACAAGACTTATGATGCAGGACAGTACTGGTATAATGATATTACTAATGTATATGTTACTAACCCTGGAACATCTATTCCTCGTGTAGCAATCGGTAATACATATAACCAAAACATCTCAAGCAGATACATCGAAGATGGTTCTTACGTTCGTCTGAAGAACATTGCACTGGGATACACATTCCCTAAGAGCATTACAAACAAGCTTCATCTTGACAATCTGCGCATTTACTGCAACCTGCAGAACGTGCTGACTATTACAGGCTACGACGGATATGACCCTGAAATCGGAGCTTCGACAACTGATGCTAATGGCTATGTATTTGGTCTTGATAACGGACGTTATCCTTCTCCATTCACATGCTCATTTGGTATAAATGTTTCATTCTAAACAAAAGGAGACAAAACATTATGAAAATCAATAATATAAAAATATTCTTGGTCGCTGCTACGATGGGCATGGGATTGACTTCGTGCGAGGACTTCCTTGACCGTCCGACAGAAGACAACTATGTTGCAAGCGGATACTACAGAACAGATGCCGAGTGTATTGCAGCGGTTGACTATCTATACAACTCACCATGGTATGACTTCCAGCGCGGCTTCTTCAAGGTAGGTGAGGTTCTGTCAGGAAACTACTACTGGGGTTCAAGTCCATATCTTAACTTCTCACTCAACTCAAATGACGAAGACTTGCGCAACATGTCTTACTCTCTGTGGGCAGTTAACGGACACTCTAACATCGTACGCAAATATATAGAAGATGGCAGTGCATCAGAGGCTGTAAAGAACCAGACTATGGGCGAATGTCTCCTCTGGAAGGCAATGGCTTACTTCTATCTTGTAAGAACATTCGGTGATGTACCTATCGTGCACGACAATGCTGGCATGATCGAAAGCGGTACATACAACGAACAGTACAAGGTGCATAAGGCTGACGTATACGATTATATCGTAATGACACTTGAGAAGGCTATAGAGCTCCTGCCAGTGCAGTGCACAGAAGGCCGTCTTGACAAGTATTGCGCTAAGGGCTTGCTCGCTAAGGTTTATCTTACAAAGGCTGGTGTAACAGGTTCGCTCAATGCTGACGACCTGCAGAAGGCTGCTGAGTATGCAAAAGACGTTGTTGTAAACTCTGGACGCGAACTTGAGAAGAACTATCATGACTGCTTCACTCTCGAAGGAAACAAGTCAAAGGAGAACATGATTGCATGGCGTTGGGTAGTAAGCTCACAGTGGACATCACAGAACTCGCTCCAGTCAGACCTCGGTATGACAGGACAGGATGAATATGGTGACCAGTGGGGTGAATGGAATGGTCCATCTATCGACCTGCAGGACGCTTTCGGATTCAATATTCTTGAGAACCCAGCACAGCGCATTGACGTCGACACACGACGCAAGGCTACACTCATGACCATAGGCGACGTCGTTCCTTATCTCTGGCGTGACAAGGGCGGATTTGACTATATGAGATTCGAGTATGACAAGACATACAATCCTTCAGCTTGGGGCGAGCACCGCTCACCTACAGGATGTAACGTCGTAAAACATCTCTATGGTAACAATGCAGACCACGTGGCAGGTACGGGCACATCAGCTGACCGTATGGCAAGCTCACTCTGTACACCTCTCTTGCGTCTTGCTGACGTTTATCTCGTACTCGCTGAAGCAAAGGTTCTCTTAGGACAGACAGCTGATCCTGATGCGCTCAATGCTTTCAATGCCGTACATCAGCGTGCTATTCCAACAGCTGCTGCTAAGACATCGCTCTCTTTTGATGATATCTGGAAGGAGCGCCGTCTTGAGTTAGCATGTGAGGGCGACCGCTGGTACGACTTCGTACGCCTCGCTTACTATAACCCAGAAAGAGCGATATCTGAGCTTAAGTCACAGCGTCGTAATGTTTACTGGAACCTCAACCTTACTTTCAAACAGTATTATGAGACAGGCCAGTGGCTGCTTGTAAATCAGGATGATGATAACAATGAGCAGACAACAACTTATGACGACCAGACTCCTGCACCAAACGTAACTATTAACAGTTTCGTGATTCCATTCCCAATGGAAGACCTCACGTTCAATCCACACCTGATGGAAGACCCAGTGCGTGTTGATGTACGTCAGACTTACCAATATTAATAACTCGACTTATACTATAAGATATGAAAACAATATTCAACAGTCTCTTAGTACTTGCGGCTATAGCATTCTCTGCTTTCGCTTTCACTGCGTGTGAGGACGAGCCTGACAAGTATGAGATTAGCGGAGGCAATCCTGTTATTCGCTATATACGTCCGCTTGGTTTGGAAAGTGGAGACTCAATCATAACTGGCGCATATATGGACAACCGTATTTGTATCGTAGGTGAAAATCTGCGTAGTATTACAAAGATGTTGTTCAACGACCAGGAGGCACAGCTTATACCAAGCTTGATTACAGACCATACGCTGATTGTTACAGTGCCAGGAACAGTGCCTGGTGAGGTGTTCAATAAAATCTTTATGATTAACAATAGCAACGACACCACCACTTACGACTTCAAGGTGCTTGTGCCAGGTCCTACGATTATCTCTATGGGTAACGAATGGGCGCCTGCTGGCGATGTTCAGACAATCTATGGCAGCTACTTTATTGATGATCCTAATGTGCCTATCACATTGACTATTGCTGGTCAGGAAATTCCATTCGATAAGGAGCAGTTTGACGGCAACCATATTACATTCACTGTTCCTGAGGGTCTCCCAGAGGGTGACATTGAGGTGACAACTGTCTATGGCACACAGAAGGCTCCATTCCGCTATAAGGACAGCCGCGGTATGATTACCAACTTTGACGGCGAAGGCAATTCTGGAACTAAGGGCATCGTGCCTCAGGGCTGGAATCTCGCAATGACTTATTCAAACGAGGGCGGCATTGACGGCTATTATGTTCAGGTTGGCGACGGCACATTGAAGATGCCAGCTGACGGTGGATGGACAGAAGGCTTCAAGATTTCTTGGTGGTGTGGTAACTGGAATGGTGACCCAATGTCAATCACAGAGGGTGCTGGTGTTCCTGTACGCAACCTCTTCCCAGCAGGTTACTTCGGAGAGCCAGAGAAGCTTGCGTTTAAGTTTGAGCTTTGCATTCCTGCTTCTAACCCTTGGATGGCAGGTGTTCTTCAGGTGCTCTTCCTTAACAATAAGGTTGCTGCAAACGACACATGGCAGAACAATACATACATCCAGCCTGAGACAGGCATGTGCCGTGGCCTCTATGCACCATGGTCAGGATCAGGTTCGTTTGACACAGGAGGCAAGTGGATTACAGTAACTATGCCGATATCGAACTTTACTTACAACATGGACGGAACAGCTGGTATGGTGCCAATTACTCCAGAAAGCTTCGACACATTCACAATGTGGCCAGTTAGCGGTGGTCTTCAGGGTACAGAATGTGCTCCAATCCTTCGCTATGATAACATTCGTATAGTTCCTATTAACTAATTTCTTAAGACAATGAAAAAGATATTCAATTACATAATGTTGTTAGCAGTGAGTCTTTCGGGACTCACGCTGACAGCGTGCTCTGACGACGAACTCGATACTAATCAGTATAACAAGAGTGGCGTGAATATCCTTGCTTTTGGTCCTATGCCTGTTACTCGTGGTGATGCAATGCGTGTGACTGGTACTCAGTTGAACAAGGTTAAGGAGGTTCTTTTCCCAGAGGGCAATCAGAAGCTAACTCCTTCAACAAACTTCATCAATGCTGAGTTTACTCTTTCAAACTCAGAAGAGATGACAGTTGTTATTCCTGACATGTGTGTGCCAGGCAAGCTTCGTCTTGTAACAAATAATAACGACACAATCGTTTCTGCTTCTAACATATCATTTGTAGAAGAAATCGAGGTGACAGGTATGTCTCCTATGCAGGTTCACCCTGGCGATATCGTTACTATTTCAGGTGAGTATGTATGGAACATCGGTGAGGTTACATTCGCTGCTGGCAAGAAGGTTACAGCAGAAGAGTTTGTTCTGAACACACGAAATGAGATTCAGGTTCAAGTTCCTATGGACGCTCAGACAGGTGCTGTTACATATAACGACGGTTCAGAAGGTGCTGTTGAGGTTGTCATTACAGACAATCTGATGGTTGACGCAGCTGTTGCGACAAGCGTATCAAACCCAACACCAGAGTTCAACGAGCAGATTACTATCTACGGTGAGAATCTCGACCTCGTTACTACAGTCGACTTCCCATCTGTAGCAGGTGTAGAATACACAGTAGCATCTGACGGCAAGTCAATCACAGTTATTGTTCCTGCAAACACAGTGAGCGGTAATATTGTTCTCACTTCAGCTTCAGGACTCACAACATCAGTTGAGATCACTGTACCACTCATTACTTACACATCAGTAACTCCTGCAGAGGACGTTCGTGAAGGCGATGAGATTACAATCACAGGTACACTCCTTGACCGTGTTACAAAGCTTGTTCTTCCTGGTGACATCACACTTGAGCAGGGTTCATTCAGCCAGTCTGCTACAGAGATTAAGTTCACTGTACCAGAGGGCATGGGCGACGGTCAGGTGACACTCGTACAGCATGAGAACTATTCAGTTACTACAGACAAGATTGCAATGCACCATGAAGGCACAGAGATACCTATCTGGCAGGGCAATACACATGTAGGCAACTGGGACGGTTCAATGGATGCACTCTCTTGGGGTAAATATGACTGGTCACAGGTTAAGGCTGGCCAGGTACTCTCTATCTATCTGACACCAGACATGACAGATGGTTGGTCACAGCTCCGCGTAGGCAACGGTTCATGGACTGCACTTCCTGGAACATCTGATCCTTATGAGTTCAACACAGCTGACGAGCAGATTGTTCGCATAACACTCACAGACGCTATGCTTTCAGAACTCGTTAACAATGGCGGTCTTGTACTCTGCGGTGCATGGTGGACATGTACAAAGGTTACACTCTCTCCGCTTGAGACAGTACTTTGGGAAGGCGAGGCACTCGCTGACGACTGGGCAAACCAGCCATACATGCTTTCTGACGCAGGTGCAGAGCTTGCAGCAGCAGGTGCACAGGTAGGTCAGGCAGTTCACTTCTACATCACACCAACTGATCCAGACTGGAAGCTTGAGATTCTCGAGGGTCACTGGGGTCCTTCTTACGGAGCATGGTGTGCAGTAGGCTATGACACAGAGAATGGCAAGTTTGCTGAGACAGACCTTGAGGCTATAGGTGGCAAGGTTACTATCTTCCTCACACAGGCAATGCTTGACGCTGCATACACACAGCAGTGGTGGGGCGGCACATTCATCCTCAATGGTGACAATGTGAAGTGTACTAAGATTGCACTTGAATAAAGACTCATGAATATATAAGGTAGAGAAAGTCCGCCAGGGCTTTCCCTACCTTTTTTTTATGCCGTTAATTACATGACGGTTCAGATAAAGAAGTTTTGAAAGGCAGACATATACTGCTCATGCAGGTGTCAGGAGCTCAGACACTGTCAGTCTTTAGTTATGCAGAGAAAATATAATATTCAGTTATGAAATTCCACTCATTATACGCTTTTATAGTAGTTGTAATCTTAGCCCCTGTTCTCTTTTTGTCATGCGGTGGCGGTGAAGAAGAAAACACCCCCCCACCAGCTAAGGAGTATATCAATCTGCGCTCATGCAGTGTTACTGAAGGTGCAGAGTATAGTGCTCCAGACCTTAAAGAGATAACCCTCTCTTACGGAAAGGTAGTGTCAGTGAGCAGCGATGCAAACATCACCCTTAACGGTGTGAAGTGTGCGGCACGCTCAGGTGCAACCACAGCCATGGATGTAGTCATCACACTACCATCACTCGAAGAAGGCAAGACCTACACGCTGAATGTTCCAGAAGGTTCTATCGTCGGCAAGACCGACAAGAATATGGTGGCTAAGACATATTCAGTTACATTCAAGACTAAAGAAGCCTATAAGCCTATAAGCAACAATGCAACAGCACTCACAAAGCGACTGGGCTGGGGATGGTGCTTAGGTAACCATTTTGACACCAGCACCGGAAAAGACGGCGAGCCAGCCAGCTATGGCTATTGGGACAATGCCAAGCCTACACAGTCGCTCTACACAAACCTCAAGAAGGCAGGTGTCAGCACCGTACGTATAGCAGTCACCTGGGGAAACTATCAGGATGTGAATAACAACTATGCCATTTCTCCGGCATATATGGCAGAAGTAAAGCAGAATGTCGACTGGGCAGAGGCAGTAGGTCTGAATGCCATTATCAATTTGCATCATGATGAATACTGGCTCGACATTAAGGGAGCGGCAGGCAATAATATCACGAATGACGCTGTAAAGAACCGTATCGAGAAGACATGGCGTCAGATAGCAGAGACATTCAAGGATAAGGGCGACTTCCTATTCTTCGAGTCATTCAATGAGATACAAGACGGCAAGTGGGGTTGGGGAGACAACCGC
>JAFPAS010000255.1 GCA_017424205.1 Prevotella sp.
GGCTTACCCACCGATGCCAACTCGCCAGCCTCGGCATACTTAACCAACACGGTACCACCGACGGGCGAAAGGATGCTGCACTTTGAGATGCGGTCATCAAGGGCGGCAATCTGCGCCTCCAAAGCCACGGAGTTGTCGTTGATGGTAGAGGTATTTTTGCTCAACGTTGAGAGCGTGGCCTCCAACTGCCCCTCCAGTATTTTTATCTGCGCCTCGATGTCGTCTTTCTGCTTCTGTGTAGCCGCGCCATCACTGAGCATATTTTCCACGCGACGAAGTTCGCTCTTCTGCTTTACGATCTGCTCACGCAACGAGGCCACCTGTTTCTTCACATCGGGGCGAGAGGTGAGCAATGCCGACTGTTGCGCCAGAAGTTGTTTGCGCTGCAGATGAAGTTGCAGGCTATCAATCGTGCCTACCGCCTGGTTGGCCACAATTGTCATACCCTCCTCTATATCAAAGTTAAGAATTCGACCCGTAGCCTCCGATGATACAACCACCTCCGTGGCTTCAAATGTGCCTTGTGCGTCAAACTCCGCCTCCTTGCTGCACGCGATGGCGAGCAGAGACACAGCGATATATAATACCTTTTTCATATTCTATTGATTTAATGTTGTTTTCAATCTGTATGTTGCCTGCAAAAGTTCTATTTCGTGAGTGCTGCGTGCAAGTGCAGCCGCCGTCTCATCGGAAATTTTTCGCAATAGGTCGGTGGCGTCAATCACTCCATTTTTTAACTGCGACTCTGCCGCCATACGCACCCTGCGGCGCAACTCTACAATGCGTGAATCATCCGTGATGGCTTGACGCAGACGGGCAATCTCGCCATCGTCCTGCGTAGTCTGCATCTGAGTATTAAAGAGGAACACATCGCGCTGAATGGCAATCTGTTTTTCGGCAGCATTGAGTTTTTCGAGATTATTTCGCTTAGTGTAGAATGCCCCTATATTCCACGCCATACGAACGCCGACAATGGTATTGGGTGTCCACGCAGAGGATACCATACTCTTAAACATATCCAACCCTGGATAGCCGTAGTAGCCTTGTGCAAATGCTGAGAAGCGGGGCATAAGCGAAGCATTTATAGCCTTACGCTGAGCCTCCAATTTACTCTCCTGAGCCTCGAAGAGAGCCAATTCGGGACGTGCCGAGGTGCGAGATTGGAGTTGTGGCATTGCTGGGCGTTCCAAAGTCTTGTTTGCGAGTGGTTGCCCGATAAATACCTCCAACATACGGCGATAACTTGCACGTGATGATTCCACCTGACCGAGCGTCTGTCGGGCGGTGAGCAACTCTGCCTCCACAGCATCAACATCGGCCTGCATCACAACACCATTTTTATAATATGTTTGCAAACGTGCGAGATTGCTCGCAAGTACCTCAATCAGAGCCTCGGTCTGCGCCTTACGCTCATCGAGCAACAAAATACCGAAGTAGAGATTATCCACCCTCGATTGTAAGTCGTAGAGCGATACATCCACTCGACTGCGCTGCTCCTCGGCCTCCGCCTCGGCAATGGCTTTGTCGGCCTTCGATTTTCCGCCATCCCAAATGTGTTGCGACACATCAACCGCAATCTTATATTGGTCACGACTGATGCCTGCCATCTCAATCCCGTTGGCCTGCAAAATCGTGTTGAAGGCCTCGGGGTAAGTAGGTGTAGCCGATTGATATGTAGCCTGCCCCGACAATGTAACCTGCGGAATCCACGCACGGGCTGCATTGGAGAGATTGTACTGCTCGGTCTGCGCGATTAGGTCGTACTGCCTTATTTCGGGGTAGTGCTTTTGAGCCAAGCGACGACACTCCTCGAGCGACTGACCACTCGAAGCAACGGCACAAACCACGGCAAATAGTGTTAGAAAAAACTGTTTCATATCTTACTGCTTTTTGATTCTTCGTAAAATCGTTTCGATGTTCTCAGCCTTGCGCTCTGCGAGGAATCGCTCGCGGTTGGCCATCAACTCTCCCATTAGCGGCTCCATAAATGGATAGGCAAGAAAAGTGAAGATATTGAGCGACATAATGCTGATAAACAGCATCTTGATATCAACTCTTTCGATTTCGCCACGCTCTGCCGAGCGGTTAATTTCCGACTGCAGACCGCGATATACATTATCAATAATAGCACCTACGCGTTTGTATAATATATCGTAACGCTCGGGGCGTGAGATAATCTCGTTGATGACGAATCGTGGCAATAGCGGGTTCTGTGCAACAAAGTCAAAGTGCGCCTCAATACCACCCTTGATGCGCTCAACAATCGGCAACGAAGGGTCGCCCATTATGGCAAACATTGAGTGTGACATAGTTTCGAACTTCTCATCCACGATGCGCTCGAAAAGTTGCTCCTTGGTGCGGAAATAGTAGTGTAACATCGCGTGCGTTACGCCCGCCGCCTGCGCTATCGAGGTGGTACGGGCACCATCATAACCCCTGGACAAGAACTCTTGCTCCGCCGCCGCAAGTATCTGTTGCTCTTTGCTTTGTTTCTCTTGATTATCCATACATTTTAATTTTAACAAATATGTCTAACAATCTTGTTAGCACAAAAATAAGAATAAATTCTCACTTCACAAATAAACAAGAGTTAAAAAAAACTAATTGATTAGTAAACCGAAGAATGTAAACTACAATAAACGATTGCAAAATGGGCATATATAGCTTATACTTCAATCGTAATTACTATCAACGTTAGCTTCAACTTGCAATAAGTTTAGTTTTCACTATTACAGTCTATATATCCATAACGGACTAAACTTTTTTCGCAAATACAGCATAAAATATGCAGACGAAAAAAGAATTTATTGCAAGCTCTCTTTTCGTCTGCTTTTATTTTTGTACCTTTGTTGCATCAGAGTTATCACATTATAGTATAATGATGAAAAACTCAGAAATACGAACGGTCGCTCGTTACCTAATTTTCAAGCAATCCGAATTATCGTTTAATTCTAAGATAATTGCAAATTCTGCGATTTTTTTAAAAAAAATGCGGAAATATTTGGTTATGTCAGAAAATAGCATTACCTTTGCACTCGCTTTTCGAGCTTTATGCTTAAAAGCATCCGCAAACCGCACACGGTTTGGAAGGTTGGGTGAGTGGCTGAAACCACCAGTTTGCTAAACTGACGTACGGGATTCCGTACCGGGGGTTCGAATCCCCCACCTTCCGCACCAGTGAAAAAGTCTTCAACGGTGGATTCATCTAAGGGTTAGGATTCAAGATTCTCAATCTTGCCATAGGGGTTCGAATCCCCTATCCACTACAAGACAACGAAGATATTGAAGATAGACGGAACACTGCGGAAAAACATATGGTGGATTCATCTAAGGGTTAGGATTCAAGATTCTCAATCTTGCCATAGGGGTTCGAATCCCCTATCCACTACAACACTTAATTAGAAGTAAAGGCGTTGCTTGAATAAGCAGCGCCTTATTATTTCATATATATGTCAATAGAATGATTACAGATAAGATATTAAACATACATACTTCAAGTGGAGCAGTGTTTTTGAGATTCCGTTATGCGTTCATCAGATGTGTTTTATTCTTTCTGCTCCTTTCGTTTTCTCTTTCAGCAGAAGCGCAAGGCATGGCATGGAATCAGCGATATCAGAATTATATTAATACATATCGTGATGTTGCTATATATGAGATGCTGAAGTACGGGATACCTGCAAGTATCACTATGGCGCAAGGAATACTTGAGAGTGGGGCAGGGCAGAGCGAACTTGCTCGAAAGGGTAATAACCATTTTGGAATTAAATGTCATGACTGGCGTGGTCCGTCTATGAAGCGTGACGATGACGAGGCTGGCGAATGCTTCAGAGTTTATGCATCCCCTTTTGAGAGCTATGAAGACCATTCAAAGTTTTTGTTGCGTCCGAGATACCAGCGTCTTTTTTCTTTGCGAAAGACAGATTATGTAGGTTGGGCAAAAGGGTTGAAAGCTTGTGGCTATGCTACAAATCCGCGGTACGCGCAACTGCTCATAGATTTAATCAGAAGATATAATCTTGATGCATTGGATAACGAACGCCATTATGATGAGGCTGCTTTAAGGCGTATAGCTTCTGGGGTATCTATCAATGCTGTCATATCAGGAAACGATATTGCTTCCTCTTCTGGTGCACATATTGTCAGAATGAACAATCGCAACTACTATGTTATTGCACGTGATGGCGATACCTTCCGTAGTATAGCAAAAGAATTCGGAGTGTCATACAGGAAATTGGCGAAATATAACGAACGTGGAAAGAAGGATGTTCTTCGCAATGGAGAAATAGTCTATTTGGAGAAAAAGCGTACAAAGGCGGATAAATCCTTCAAGCGTCGTCCTCATATTGTCAGACCGGGTGAGTCTATGTATTCTATTGCACAGGCGTATGGTGTTCGATTAAAATCTTTGTATAAGAAAAATAATATGTCTCCTGACCATACTATACATGTTGGAGACAGAATAAGAGTATATTAGGAGATATACAAAAGTCTACAAAATTTCATGCAGATGTTACATCATTACGAAAAACGATATCTGCATACATCTGCACAGAATCTGAACATGTGTAAACACGTTAATTGATAGTAAGTTATAAGCGTTGTGCAGATGTGCAGATTTTTAATAAAATCAATATAGTTAATGTAAACGATGTAGGTTTTATGAAAAAAGAGGATGTGTCCCAATCGGCACATCCTCTTTTTTTGTCTATGAATAAACTTTGGTTTTGTTTGTGTTCAATCTTGCAGTATGTTTGGGAAATAGAAAGCTAAAAGCTGAAAAACGAAGTCTTAAGCATCGTCAGTATGTTCATGCTTCTTGGCTTGGTTCTCCGCATTATTCAATGTTCCATAATGTGCTGACAGCGTCAGAAGGCATTCGCCAGTCTCCACGAGGAGATAGTGATACGGATCCTACTTTTGGGCCATCAGGCATGCAAGAACGCTTAAATTGCTGTTGGAAGAATCTTCGCATGAATGTTTTCAGCCAGTATCTGATTGTCTCATTATCGTATTTGCCTTCAAAAGCATTCTGCGCCAATAGATATATTTTCTCAGATGAGAACCCGAATCGCATGAAATGATACAGGAAGAAATCATGCAGTTCGTATGGCCCAACCAAGTTTTCTGTTTTTTGTTTTATTTCGCCATTCTCGTCAGCTGGTATAAGTTCTGGAGAGATTGGTGTGTTTATGACATCTTCAAGAGTTTCTGTCACAATCTTGTCAGCATGGTTATTAGCTTCATGTCTTACGAGATATGGAATCAGAGTTTTAGGCACAGAAGCATTCACCCCATACATTGACATCTGATCACCATTGTATGTTGCCCATCCCAGTGCAAGTTCAGACAGGTCGCCAGTTCCTATCACCATTCCATTAACCTGATTGGCGATATCCATAAGCAGCATAGTTCGATAACGTGCTTGGGCGTTCTCGTATGTCACATTGTGAATATTAATGTCATGTTCAATATCACAGAAATGTTGTTTCACAGCATTTACGATGCTTATTTCTCGTTGCGTGATGCCGAGAGCCGTCATCAGTTTTACGGCATTATCGTGTGTGCGATCTGTCGTTCCAAATCCCGGCATAGTTATTCCGTGAATACCTTTGCGGTCTATACCGAGTTTGTCAAAAGTTCGCACGCATACCAATAGTGCCAGTGTAGAATCAAGTCCGCCGCTTATTCCAACTACAACATTCTTGCAGTTTGTGTGCACCATGCGTTTTGCCAGAGCCATCGTCTGTATGCAGAGCACTTCTTCACAAAGCTCATTAGCCTCTTCTGGAGCAGGGATAAACGGAGTTGGGTTATATTTTCGCGACAGCATAAAGTTACGTTGCAGCATGCTGTATGCATTATCGTCCAGTTCAAGTTCTATTACCTCGGCCTTTGCCATCAGTGTTCCTTGCGCACGTCCGTAAGTTGTATTTGTGCGTCGCTCATTTCTTAATCGTTCTACGTCAATCTGCGCAATAATTAGTTGTGGGTCAAGTGCAAAACGTTCTGATTTAGAGAGCAGTACTCCGTTTTCGTATATAATAGCATCACCGCCATATACGAGGTCTTGCGTTGACTCGCCAAATCCGCACGAGCTATAGACATATCCAGACATAATACGTGCACTTTGTTGTGCAATGAGAGAATGTAGATATTTATGCTTGCCAGCCAAGTCGTTTGATGCAGACAAATTCAGTATGATGTCAGCACCAGATGCCGCCAATACCGTGCTCGGAGGCATTACAGACCATAAGTCACATCCAAGTTCTACACCGAATGTCACGCCTGTCGGCAAGCGGAATATTCTTGGTTCTGCATCAAGAGCTTCTACCGAGAACCATCGTTTTTCGTAACTTTCGTTGTAATTTGGCAAGAAAGTTTTGTGTATGTAGTGTCTCTGTCCGTTTGATATTACAACAGCCGTATTCATAAGCCGGTCATCCTGTCGCAGTGGTGCTCCTACAACAAATGTAATGCCTCTGCCTAAGCTGAAGTCGGTGAGCAGCCTGAGCGCTTCGTCTGAAGCATCAAGCAGACTGCTTGAGCGGAACAGGTCCTGACATGTATATCCTGTGATGCAAAGTTCAGGAAATACAAGAAGCTCAACACTTTTCTCTTCTGCCATGACTATGAGACGTTCAATCTCTTCTACATTATGTTGTACATCAGCAACTCTTGTTCGTGGCACGGCAGCCGCCACTGTTATGAATCCGTAGTTTGTCATCTTTAAGCTATTGTTATGGCTGTGATTTTAATTTCGCAGTTTTATTTATCAAGTTTCGCATTTTAAGAAGATATAGGAAGATACATTTTGAGAAGTTTTAGGAAGTTAAAGGAAGATATGCCGCTTTCAGCGGCGAAGATAGAGGACGATACTTTGGCAAGAGGCTGTTCTGCATCAAGACTATTGTCTTTTATCTCCTTTTATCTTCCTCTATCTTCCTCCATCTCCTTTTATCTAGATTACTTTATTGTTATCTGTGTTGCACCGTAGCCAAATTCCTGAAACGAAGCATCTTGATATGTGCAAGGACGATAGCGATAGTTAAGCTCGTGTATGATAGCATGGCGTAGCACGCCTTCACCTTTTCCGTGTATAAATATTATTTTCTTACCTTTCTCATGCTTATGCTCTTTCATTATTTTACGGAAGTGGTCAAGCTGGTAGTTAAGAATATCCGCCGATGAAAGTCCGCCAAGATTATCAAGTAGTTTCTCTGCATGTAGGTCTATCACCAATGCGTCTTCCATTCCCTGTCTAACAGGTTTTGTTGCGATAGCCTGCAGACGTTCTGCCTGTTCAGGTTTTGCGTACATTTCTTCTTTGAGTTCGTTAGCGTCGATATTCATTGAGCGTGCCATTTTGTCGTTCTCAATGATTGTATAGAGCAAAGCCGGCTGTTCGAAGAAATCGTTTGGCTGGAAGGTGTGTAGCTTATAGAATTTTGTCTGGTCAATTCTTAATTGAATATTCACAGTAGGCTTCAGCGTAAAAGGCTTATCTTTCTTAAACGCAGTCATTTGAATGCATACTCGTCCGAGCGCATTAACCTCCCGTTGTGTGAAATCTTCTATATATTCTTTTGTGTTAGGTTCAAGCACACCCTGTGCTCTGAGAGTCCAGCTGTTGTTCTCTGCCGAAAGGTATGTGTATTGCAGATAGTAGTTTGAGTCGTTCACAAGATAAGTCTCAAATTCTGTATTCGTTACCTGTTTTATATCTACAGGCACAAATGCCAGATACGCACTAAGCATATTCCCGCCTTTACGCTCTTCTACAGGTTTTCTGAACGATATGTCTTTCATAGCAGGGTCATCATCAGGCTCTTCCATGTAGTCTGCATTCATGCCATCGTTCAGCATAGCTTTCATGCTTCTGCCATCACTTTTCAACGCCTGGCTTGTCTGTTCCAGCTTTCTCATTGCGTCAACCATTCTTGTCGTAGAATAGCTGTCGTGCGTAGCGTCAGCCACGACTTCATTTATTGGTGTCGGAATCTGAAATCCGTCTTCATCCTCCACCATAACTATATTGCCCTTAATAGCGGCAATAGTTCCTCCTCCTTTATCAAAAAGAAATCTAACCTTATCTCCTATTTTCATTTTTTCTTTGGTATTAACATTGATGAGTCGCCGTAACTCAGGAAGCGGAATCCGTTGTTCAGCGCATAATCATATATCTTATGCCAGTCATCGCCTACAAGTGCAGAAACAAGTAGCAGCAGTGTAGACTGAGGCTGATGGAAGTTTGTTATAAGTCGGCAGACTATTTTATATTCGTATCCTGGTGCTATGATGATTTGGGTTGAGGCGTTCAGTGTCTCAAGTTCGTTTACAGTCATATATTCCAGTATAGCTGTTAGAGCTTCTGTAGCCGATGTATTTTCCCTTTGTTCGTAAGGTTCCCATTGTTTAACGTGCATCGCATTGTCTGATGTATCTCCGCCCATGATGTGCAGTCCTATGTAATATAGGCTTTCCAGGGTCCTCACCGAAGTAGTGCCTACAGCTATAGCCTGCCCGTTATGTGCCAGTAATCGTTCTATAGTGTGTCTGCTTACTGAAACATACTCCGTATGCATGTCGTGGTCACTAATTACCTCAGCTTTCACAGGTCGGAAAGTTCCAGCTCCCACATGCAGAGTCAGCTCCTCGCGTTCAATATCGTGCTGGTCTATATCCTTGAGCACCTCTGGTGTGAAGTGAAGTCCTGCTGTAGGAGCTGCCACGCTACCCTTTATTTTTGAATATACCGTTTGGTATGTTGTCTTGTCGCTTTCTTCTGTATTACGGTTGAGGTAGGGAGGGATAGGCAGTTCTCCTGCGGCGTCAATAAGGTCAGCGAAACATACGTTCTTGTTATCCCATGATAGCTTTACAATTTGGCTTGTTCCATGAGTGCCCAAACGTTCTGCTGTCAGCGTTATAGGCATGCCGTTGACATTTATATCTCTGCTTAATGCTCCCTCTTTCCATTTCTTCATGTTTCCTATCAAGCAGAGCCATGAACATTCTTCTCTTGTCTGGAACATTAACTCATAATCAGATGGCGCATAAGGCTCAAGCAGAAAAACTTCTATTAGCGCTCCAGTCTCTTTTCTGAAATGCAAGCGTGCCTGTATAACCCTTGTATTGTTGAAAATAATCAACGAACCTTTCGGAAGCAACTCTGCTATGTTCGAGAATTGTGTGTGGCTCACTTCGCCCTTATCATATATCAGGAGTTTACTGCTATCACGTTGTGACAGCGGGTATTTTGCTATCCGTTCGTCAGGCAGCGGATAGTTATATTCTTCTATTCTTATATTTCTTGGATTTGTTTCCATGTGTTTAGTCTGTGTTTTACGTCATGCTTATTTCGCTCTGAATAAGTAACGTCTATATGGCAGCGTATATGATAGCGAAAACCAGTGTTGCTGCAATTATTGTTGTAACAGGAAGAATGTCCCTTTGTGAATATCTGAATTTATCAGAGATGTCTTGCTCAGTCGTTTTCCGCTTAATA
>JAFPAS010000256.1 GCA_017424205.1 Prevotella sp.
AATACACCTACAATATCCAACTTTGGATTACGGACTTTTGCCCTTACAGGGCGATGGGATGATGGCATGACATTAATTTCCCAGGGTGCCGCTCCGCTTGCCCTGGGAAATGGACCATCCTTGGGCTTTCAGCCCGCCATAACCAAACGATAGCAACGACGCCCTGAAAGGGCAAGCGCAGAGCGTGCATAGCCCAAGGCAAGCGAAGCGGCACCTTGGGTAAAAATGACAATCACAATTCAACGACGCCCTGAAAGGGCAAGCGCAGAGCGTGCATAGCCCAAGGCAATTACAATTAACAAACAAATACACCAACATTGGTTCTACAAACTCCATCAATAAGGTTCTTTGATGTTTTTTACGCAGGAGGAAGGGAACCTGCGATATCTTACGGAGATGCGCCGAACTTGTTCGCCAGCATATACGGAAGGTAGCGCAATGCCCGAAGGGCATCTCCTGCGTCGGTTCTTTTATGTTTTTGTTTTCCTAAAACAATATTGTCTCCATATTACACAGACATTTCATCTATAAACACCCTACTCTCTTCTTGAAACAACATAAAAAAAGGCATGACCACTTTTTCTTTGGTCATGCCTTATATATAGTAACAAATATTTCCTACTTCACCCAAACAACAGCGTTGTTAGGAATGCTCTTCGACTTCAGCGGCTTCAGCGTACCATCCTTCTGGTTTACGATGAATGCCTTGCCCTTTGGAGCATCGAGGTCTTTGCCGCTCAGGTTGTATATCATCTTGCCAGCATTGCCCTCCATCTCATACACGCCATTATTAGGGAATGAGCTGTATACAGGACGCATAGTGACAAGAGCCTTAGCAAGTGAAGCATCAGCTATCTTAACATGAGGACAAGAGCCGCCAGCGAACACCACAGCCCAAGGAGCGCGGTCGTATGCCTTTGCATAGTATACGACTGCCTTTGCTGGGTTCTGACGGTGTGTCTCTGACACTGTGCGATAGATATCATGCGCATCAGGATTGCCGGTCTTTGTCAGACGCAGGTGCTGACGTGGCGCAAGGTTCTTGCCGCCTTCTGGCGCATAGAGCTTCTGTCCGTGGTAGAACCACTGCTCTATCTCTATCACGTCAACAACAGCAGCAAGGTCTTTCTGTGCCATGACAGCGTCTGTGACATTCTTATTAGCGTTGAGCACTACGCGTGCATCGCGGCCAGTCTTTGCCTCCCACTCTGCTATGCAGCGCAACCAGAACTCAGTGAAATGCTGCGGACCGGTATATTCTTCGCTGACAGACTGATAGATATTAGGATTGTCGGCTGTTGCATCGAGCACTTTCCATATATACTGCTTATAGAGTGCAGCACGCTCTGCGTCTGTCACATCGTAGAAGAGATCAGCAGTAAAGATTCGCTTATCGCCTGTGAATGGCACTGGCTCAAGGAACTTTGTGCCCTTGCCGCTGTTCTCGCCTGTCGACTGTACATTGTTCGCCGAACGCCATGGTGAGTCTACCCAGTGTGCTCCAGCCTCTAAGATATTGTGCTGGAAGTAGTGCTGGTTGATAATCATCATCTGTGGTACAGCATCAGCAAGCTTGTTGACACGGTAGAAATACCATGAATTGAGACGTGTGAGGTCATAGAGCGACAGTCCGTCCCATGATTTTCCTTCGCCTGAGCGTGCTATAGACTGTTCGAAGAACGGTGGCCACACATCACCTGTGATGCGCTTGATGCGCTCATGGTCGTCGCGGCGGCGGTCATACCACAGTCCATAGTTCTGGTTCCATACGGCTACACCCCATCTGTTGATATTTGCCACCACAGAGTCGATACGATTTGTTGCACCCTGATGCTCTGCTCCTGGCACGAAACGTGTGATGGCATCCTTCTGGCGAAGCATGTTAGCATAGCGTGGACGACCGTTCCACCATGGTGTGCGATGGAATGTTCCTGCCATGAGGCTGCCGTCTATTGTCAGCTTGCCGTTCTCTACCACAGGGCGTGCCATATTGCGAGGAGAAGCCTTGCGTTCCTTTATCTTTATATCGTCGATATTCTTTGCTGCGCCCTGCGCTACTGACGGTGTGAAGACTGCGTCAGCAATCCACTGTTTCATTGTGATGCGCGGTTTGAGGGCTTCTGCTGCCATCTGTGCTGCACGCTCGTAGGTTGGCGATGTCGAACCGTCGAGATTACGCATAAGCAGGCGGCACTGTTCCTCGGCTGCCTCGCTGCCACGGCGGGCTGTCAGCTGTGTGAGGAAGAGTGAACGCGGATTGACATGGTTATTTACCTCGAGCCAGAAACCGTTGCCTACACAGTATGCCCAGCAGCCTACGGCATATGAGCGTGCGTCTGGGGCTGCATCGTAGCAGTCGATGCGTGATGCTGAGCACTGCCAGAGCATAGAATTGGCGGTGTTCCATCCTGCACCCCACTTGTCGAGTTCGAGATTCTTGAATGATATCGCTCCGCCTTCGATGTTCACATTGTCAAACAGCAGACCTGTAGCCCATGATGAGCTTGAACCGCTGAAGCCATGTGTACCCACAGCGTCGCACTGCACGAAGGCATTAGGGCCTGGTGCGCAGTAGCCTGCAGAGAAGTCATTAACACCTTCTTCTGAATAGCAGCGCTGGAATAGTGTCTTGCCACCGAGGGTGAGGAATGTGCGACGGCGCCATCCGCCTATCTCTGACACTGGCTGGAGTGAGCAGCAGTCTTCTACTGTCACCTGCTGCGCTCCGCTCTGCACGATAACTGCCGAACCAGCAAGGCCGCGGAAGTCTACCATACGCACCCAGCAGTCTTGTGCTGCATCGATATGGATGCCGTCCCAGCAGTGGTCTTCTGTCTGTTTGTTGGCTTTCCATTCTGGTGTATCGCTGATGATTGTCAGGTTTTCCACACCGCAGTTGCTGATGCGGCCTGGCCAGACATAACGCAGTGCGTATGCATCGCCCCACTGCTTGTCGAGCGCAACAGTGAGCGGCACGTCAATGGTCAGCATGCTGCCCTTAGCTGTGGCGCATCTGTCCCACTGCACATCCATCTCGCCTGGCTTCCATCCCCAATAGCCGAGGTTTCCGCCAAACTGGCTGCAGCCGATTGATGCTATCCACTCCTTTGTTGAAGGACGCACGACAAGCAGACCGAAGGCTTCGGCTGGCAGTGTCTGTGATGCTGACACCGAGAATGTCTTCTTGCCTACTGGCACATAAGCGTCAGTGACACGCAGTGTATCGAGTATCTGGCGGTCATGCTTGCCCTCTACATAGACAGCAGCGCCACGGTCTACTCCCTGCTTGAAGAGCACTGTCTCGCTCTTCGATGCTCCGCGCAGCACAACGCCTGACGCACTGATGCGCAATGGCTCAGAGAGCATGAATGCGCCCTTGTCAAGCAGGACAGCGCCACGCAGGCCTGTAACAGGGTCTGCCTTCAGCGACGACACATAGTCGATGGCGCGCTGTATGCGTGCCGACTGGTCGCCTGGCGCATGGCTGACAAAGACTGCAACGTCTGCATCAGGCAACGCAGCATCGCTCTGGCGATAACCGCACTGCGAGAAGTCGAGCACGGTATTGCCTCTGCCGTCTGCGTTATACTCTATCTGCCCTTTCTTTACTGTGATAGGGGCTGGCGCCTGTGCCATAGCAATGACAGCAACAAACGCCATAGAGAGAATGGTTAATATTTTTTTCATTGTATGATTGTTGGTTAACTAATATCTTTTCTCAGAGGGCTCGGAAGAGTCTGAATACTCTGAATAGTCTGAATAATCTGAATACTCTGAGTACTCTGAATACTCTGAATACTCCGATTACTCCGACTACTCCGATTACTCCGAAAACTCCGATTACTCCGACTACTCCGACCACTCCGACCACTTTCTCCAACTACTTCTTCGCTTTGCGCTCTTCGATGCGCTTATACCATGCCTCGCGCTCTTTCACGAGGTCATAGCCGCGCTTGCTGAGATAGTTGTTGATGCGGCCCTTATACTTGCCGAACCATTCGTGCTTCTTCTTTGAAGACTCTGCGTCCATCGCAAACTCACGAGCTTCTTTCAGCCATACGAGAATCTGTGTCTTCTCCTCGTCTGTGAGTGATGGTATCATATCGAGTGTTGCATCGTATGTCACCTTTACGACATTGAATGTCATAGCGTCCTTCACTGCTGTCACCTCATCGTCTGTGAGATAGATGCTCAGTGCTGCTGGGAATGCGAAGTGTGAACGATAGAGCTTTGACTCGCACAGCGCATTGGCCTGCTCGATGGCTTTCTTCTTGCAGTCGCCTTTCAGCGAGTCTTTCGCAAACTTGATGCTATTGTCGCGCTCTGTATAGATATCGTTCAGTTCGAAATATCTGTTTGCAACGATATTGCATACGTTCTGCGCCTTGTCACCTGTAAGATTAAGCGCTGAAATGTTCTTCTGCGAACGGCCAAGTATTGTCTTGACGTAAGCTTCGTCACGTCCCTCACTCTTTAATGCTACGCTCTGCGCTGCAGCTGAGAGCGAAAGGAGTGCTGTAAGCATGAATAATGTTATCTTCTTCATTGTGATTAATGGTATGAAAGTGTGTGTGAATTTATGTATTAATGTTATTAGAAGGGGGCTGAATAATCAGAATAATCAGAATAATCAGATTACTCGAGCATTCAGAGTTTTCAGAGTCTTCTGAGTACTCCGATTACTCCGATTACTCCGACCACTCCGAGTATTCAGACCACTCCGACCACTCCGAGTCTTCCGACCTCCTTCTACCAGCTCTCTTCTCTACAAGATAGCGGGGGCACCGCGACAAACTATCATCTGTCGCTGTGCCCCTGATATCTATCTGATGAGAAGATTACTCTTCTACACCGCCACGTGCTGTCAGTGTATCGTAGTTGTTTGAAAGATTGCGCCAGTCAACCTTCACGCGTGGGTCGATGCCGTTGATATACTTCTCGATGTTTGTATATCCGTCGCCGTTGCAATCGAGGCTTGCATCGCTTGCATCGTTAGGGTTGAGTCCGTACTTCTTCTCCCATGAGTCTGGCATACCGTCGTTGTCAGAGTCAACACGTGGTGTGCCGTGATACTCTGGGTAGCCACCCATCTGGCGTGGGTCAGTGATGATGCCATACTTGTAAGAGTCGTTGCCAAGACGACGATACTTGAATGTGCCGTCCTCTGCCTGTGACTTCTGTGCAAGACCGCTAACGTCGCCGTAAGGATTGTCTTTAGGAAGCTTCTTCACATAGTATGCCTGTCCTGTGCGTACCTCGTCAATAACGCGAATGTCGATGATGTCACGCTTAGGGAAGATAGCTCCAGCGTTCTCAAGCACGAAGTCGTATGCCTTCTGTGCGCCCATAATCTGAACGTATGGCATCTCGAATGGCTCGTTAGCCTTCATCTGCTCTGTGTAGCCCTTTGTGTCGTGCTGGCTTTCTACCTGAATACCGCCATCCCAGTTGTCCTTAGTCACACGCTCGTTGCCTTCCATGATATTGCCTGTAGCGTATACTCGGCCGTACTGCTTGTAAGAGAGCTTTGAACGACCTGACTCTGGCTTCAGGATACGGTGGCCTACTGGTGAGTCTTTCGGTGTGAGTGGTCCTGGCTTGTAATAGTTATTGATGAAGTTGAACATTGCCTGGTAGTCGCCACCGTCTGATGAACGGTGAACCCAGTTATACACTACGTTGTTAACGAAGTTGAAGATACCGTTCCAGCCGATTGATGGGTTACGGCCTGTGTTGCATGACCAGAGGTTACGCATGAACGAGCAGTTCTCGCCACCGAGTGTTGAACCGAATGAGTGGTTGTATGTGTCGAGAGCCTTAGCTGAGATTGAGTTCTGGATTGTCACGTTGAC
>JAFPAS010000257.1 GCA_017424205.1 Prevotella sp.
ACCCTTCAAAACTCCTCCTACTTTTCTGTTTGTTGTGAAATTCTCAATCGCAGTCGTTAAAACATAAAGACTATCTACTCCAAAATATTTGTCATCATTATAAATCTCTACGTAATAGTTTAATGTATTGTTATCTTTGGCTATTATATCATAGCAACCTTGATGCCTATTGATAAGATAATCGGCAAGATATATCCGTTGTTCGCATTCTCTCTTATATTCATGGCAATCAGTTTGCTGATAATGCTATTTGTCCACTTTCCTGATATACCAGAGATATGGGATGGTTTAGGCAATATGGGAGAGTCTCGTCTTGGCATGACAAATGTCGATCCATTGTTCCCAGCGTTGTTTATTACTATAGCCTGCGGAGCAATTAGTGGTTTTCATGCTACCCAGTCTCCTCTTATGGCACGGTGTATGAAATCAGAGCGTCAGGGTCGTCCTATATTCTATGGAACGATGATAACCGAGGGTCTGATAGCTTTGGTGTGGGCAACTATTTCGAGCTATTTCTTTTATGCAGACGGCTGGCGTGAGGTGCTTGCTGCTACATCCCCAGAGCAGTTGCTCAAGGTAGAGCAGCAGTTGCAAGCAGGAGTAGGCATAACTCAGATTTTCGGTAATGCTGCAGAGGTTGTGATGGTGATGTGTAACAGCTGGCTTGGTGTTGTGGGCAGCGTGCTTGCCGTGTTAGGAGTTGTTGCTGCCCCTATAACGAGTGGTGATACTGCACTGCGTTCAGCAAGACTTATTATAGCAGACTTCTTGTCTATGGAGCAGCATACAGTTCGCAAGCGATTGTGTATATCGATTCCGATATTTGTTGTCACACTGCTGCTTCTTGTATGGCAGATGGAGAACAAGGATGGATTCAATATAATATGGAAATACTTTGGATGGGCTAACCAGACACTGGCGGTATTCACACTGTGGACTTTGACCGTCTATCTTGCTCTGCAGAAGAAGAATTATTTCATTTCGCTGATTCCTGCATTGTTTATGACTTTTGTCTGCGTGCTGTTCTTCTGCGTGTCAAAGCAGACATTAGGCATTTCTTCGATTCTCGGATATATCATTTCGTCAGTAATCTGTTTCATCTTGCTGGTAATATTCTGTCGCTGGAAGAAATCAGTATGTTAAGAATTAAATATTAACTATTAATACATCAAGAAAAATGAAAAAAGTTTTATTTGTTGCCGTTATGTTCCTTGTGACATTAACTGCAAGCGCCCAGTTCGAACAAGGTAAATTCTACGGAGGCGCATCGTTGTCAGGCATTGACTTCAATTATAGCGGTGCTAACAAGCTTTCACTTGATGCAGAGCTTGATGCCGGTTATTTCGTATATGACAATGTTCTTGTCAAGGCAGATGTTGGCATAGACACTCGCAATTCGTATACAAATTTATCGTTAGGAGTTGGTGCACGTTATTATATTATTCAGAATGGCATATATCTTGGTCTTAATGCAGGTTTGCAACAGGTAGACACAGAGCGTCATAATGATGTTACTGCAGGCATGGAAGTAGGCTATGCTTTCTTTATCAACAGACACTGCACGATAGAACCAGCTGTATACTACAACCAATCTTTTGAGTCGCATAAAGATTACTCAAAGTTTGGCCTGAAGATTGGTTTCTGTATCTATATGTAATCACATGAATTAATAATAGGGGGGGGATGTGAGGAGAAATGGTGTAAAGCACCATCTCACATCCTTTTTTCATCACTAAATATAATATATGAAAAAGGTAATACTTTCGATGCTTGTCTTTGCTGCATCTTCGGCTTGGACATTCGCATGCACCAATTTAATTGTCGGCAAGGATGCGTCAGTTGACGGGTCGGTTATGTTTAGTTATTCAGCTGACTCTTACGGCATGTTCTCTAACCTCTATCATTATCCTGCAGCAAAGCATGCGCCAAATGCCGTGCGCAAGATTTATGAATGGGATACTAACAAATATCTTGGAGAAATACCCGAGGCTCCTGAGACCTATAACGTGGTTGGCAACATTAACGAATGGCAGGTGTCAATAGGTGAAACAACATACGGTGGACGTGAAGAGATGGTTGACACAACGGGCATAATTGATTATGGCTCATTGATATACATTGCTCTGCAGCGCTCAAAGAGTGCGCGTGAGGCAATAAAGGTCATGACCAGCCTTGTAGAGAAATATGGCTTTTATTCTTCAGGTGAGTCGTTCACGATATGCGACCCTAACGAAGCGTGGATTATGGAGCTTCAGGGCAAGGGCCCAGGTTCAAAGGGAGTAGTATGGGTTGCAGTTCGCATACCAGATGATTGCATCAGTGCACACGCAAACCAGAGCCGCATACGTCAGTTTGATATGAAGGACAAGAAGAATGTCATGTACTCAAAGGACGTTATAAAGTTTGCTCGTGAGAAGGGTTGGTTTTCTGGCAAGGATGAAGATTTCTCGTGGGCAGATGCTTATGCTCCAGCAGACTTTGGTGGCAGACGATACTGCGATGCCCGTGTTTGGAGTTTCTTCAATATGTGGGCAGAGGGCGGATTCAGCGAGTATCTGCCTTGGGCTATAGGCAAGGATGCTGATGCTAAGCCAATGCCGCTGTGGATAAAGCCGAAGCAAAAATTAAGCGTTGCAGATCTGCAGAATTCAATGCGTGACCATTATGAAAACACACCTCTTTCTCTGACACAAGATGACGACCTCGGGCAGGGAATATTCAGTGCGCCTTATCGTCTCTCTCCGTTGTCGTACGATGTTGACGGAAAGAAATACTTTAATGAGCGTCCAATCTCTACCCAGCAGTCTGCCTTCGTTTTTGTTTCGCAATTGCGTTCTTGGCTGCCACGTCAGGTGGGCGGTGTATTCTGGTTTGGTAATGATGATGCCAATATGGTAGCTTTCACCCCAATCTACTGTTCGATGACCGAGCGTCCAGCTTGCTACAATACGCCAAATGCTGATGCTGTGACATTCTCAATGGATAATGCCTATTGGGTTTGCAACTGGGTAAGCAATATGGTATATCCTCGTTACAATGCACTTTTCCCAGCCTTGAAAGCACGTCGTGACAAGCTCGACAGCCAGTATCTGTCTATGCAGAAGGAGATAGAGCAGAAGGCTATGGCGGTCTATATGGATAAAGGTGAAGAGGCTTGCGCACGCTTCCTTAACGAATATAGTGTGCAGATGGCACAGGAGATGTTAGCCGAATGGCAGCAGCTCGCAACATACATCATAGTGAAGTATAACGACATGGTAGAAAAGCCAGAGGCGGACGGAAAATTCAAGCTTTCTCCATACGGACTGGGCGAAACTGTGAAGCGTCCAGGATATTCTCCAGCAGCCCGTAGAGCTATAGCAGATAGAGTAGGCGAGAGGCTTGCAATGCCCGAATAAGTGTAAAAAAAGTTAATTTACTCCTTTTTAACATAGAGGTGTTGTGTCTAATTCATTAAAAATGAGTAACTTTGCAGTCGCTTTCACGTGATGAAGGCATGTTAACTAATTATTAACCGCAGGACGTGTCCTGCATAAACAATTATTTAAAAATATGGCAACAAAAATTCGCCTACAGCGTGGTGGTCGTAAGAACTACGCATTCTACAGTGTTGTAATAGCAGACTCACGTGCTCCACGTGACGGTCGCTTTACAGAGAAGATTGGTACTTACAATCCTAACACAAATCCAGCAACTGTAGATCTTAACTTCGAACGTGCACTCTACTGGGTTGAGTGTGGCGCACAGCCAACAGACACAGTACGCACAATTCTCAAGAACGAGGGCGTTTACCTCATGAAGCACCTCAAAGGCGGTGTGAAGAAGGGCGCATTCGATGAGGCTGCTGCACAGAAGAAGTTTGATGCATGGAAGCAGGATAAGCAGAATGGCTTAGACGCAGTACGTGCTGCTCTCGCAAAGGCAAAGAAGGACGAACAGTCAAAGAAGTTCGAGGCAGAGAAGGCTATGAACGAAGCAATCGCTAAGAAGGTTGCTGAGAAGAAGGCTGCTGCTGTAGAAGTTGCTGCTGAGGAAACTCCAGCAGAGGATTAATTCTTTACAGTTCTTCTGTTTTAATTAGCCGTATTTCAAATTTTGATTCACCTTTGGGGACATTCCTTTCGGAGTGTCCCCTCCTTTTTTTATTGCACTCCAGGGCGTTGTTAGCTGCTAGCTAAGCATTGGTAGCATGGACGCGTATTTCTGAGATGGCCAGTTTATGCTTGTCAATAATGAAACTGTAATCTGTAATAACTGTAATAGAAGAGGATTTTAGAGGACAGCAGAGGATGGCAGAGGAGAAGAGGATTTTAGAGGACAGCAGAGGATGGCAGAGGAGAAGAGGATATTAGAGGATAGCAGAAGGCTGCAGAGAATAGTAGAGGGCAGTAGAGGATATGATTAGGAAGAGGGCTGAGCTTAGCTGTGCGGGGTTTAAAAGATGCTTAGGTGCAAATCTAACACCTCCGGGGTAAGGTTGTTGAAATTGTCTTTTTGCATCATAGCTG
>JAFPAS010000258.1 GCA_017424205.1 Prevotella sp.
GCAGCACAAACTGAGCGTGTATGTGTTACCATACAAGAACTGGATGATTGGACTGAAGAATACTGTATTCCACAGCAATGAGGAAAATGCACCGACAAATAGTTTCTTTGATGTGTCTGTTGGCTATAAAGCTAAGCGATGGGAAATAGAATTGAAAGCGAATAACATTATCGGCACATCTGTATATGAAAGACGTTATATCAGCACGACTGCGCAGATCTTTGCCGCGACTCTATTACGTCCGAGAGAGTTCCTGCTGGCATATTCGTTCGACATATAATAGCATGAGAGGCTAAGCAATCAACATTTGGATATTAGTTAGTAAATTACAGAATACACTATAAACAAAAAAACGCAGATAGCAGGACACTTGAGTGTCCTGCTATCTGCGTTAATGCTATATATATGCAATGTTATTATTAGAGTCTGTATCACTATTCCTCTGACGTGTCTGCTGTCTGAGGCATATCTAAGACTGGTATATCATCTATATCCATCATCTGAGGCAGAGGGTTGCGGTCATTCTGCTTCGCTCCAAGAGCAATAAGCCTACGTGCTGTTGTATTGATACTCTGACCGCCTTCTGTTATTTTCTTCTTCGCCTTATTATATGACTCTGCAGCCTTACTTAACTGCTGCCCCATCTGTTCATATTCTTTCCAGAACTGCCCCACTCGATTAAGCATCTCGTTAGCAAGCTCATAGACACGCTCATGGTTCTGAGCCTGCGCTATCTGGGTCCATGTTATATTCACTATGCGCAAGGCGGCAAACATCGTCTGCTCGTCTGCTATAAAGACATTTTGCTCCATTGCCTTGCGCCATAGATCGGGCTGGGCATTAAGCGCTGTCCACATAGCTCCAGAATGCGGAACGAACATGATGACATAATCCATGCGCACCTTAGGCGGCTTGATGTATGACGAATAGTCTTTTGTTGACAGTTCTTTGACGTGTTTCGTGATACTATCTACATGGGCCTTAAGGAATATCTGGCGCTGCTCCTCAGTTTCAGCATTAACATAGTCCATATAGGCTGTCAGCGAAACCTTAGAGTCAATAATCACTTCACGGCGACTATCAAGATGCATTATTACATCCGGACGCATAAGTCTGCCGTCATCTGTGCGAACCGTGGCACCTGTTGCATCTCGTATCACTGCCTGAGTATCGTAATGTATGCCACGAGTGAGTCCCTGTGAAGAGAGAAGTTCATCAAGTACAGTCTCACCCCAATCGCCTTGAACCTTAGAACCGTGTTTGAAGACACGAGCCAATTCATCGGCACTCTTTCGGGCTGCTTCGCTCTGACGTATCATCTGCTCGATATTTGCCTTCATCTCACTGCCGATGGCTGTCTGCTTGAGCGTATTGTCATTCATTGTTTCGCGCATCTTTGTGATAGTGTCACGTAACGGATTGACAATCTGTCCAAGATTAGCTGTACTGCTCTCTGCAAACTCTTTCTGACGTTGCTTTAGCATATCATCTGTGGCAGTTTTCACCTGAGCCGTAACCTTTGCCATAGTCTCATCGAATAGTTTCTGCATAGCATCAACAGCCTCGTGGTGACGTTCTTCCTGCGACTGCATGGCTGACAGATGAGACTGTTTCTGCTCCTCAATCTGTTTCGTATGGAATTGCTTAAGTTCTGCAATCTGACGATCGAACTGAAGTGTCAGTTCTGTCTTGACTTTAGCCAGCTCTGTTTCTTTATTACGGCGTTCTGCTTCTATCTGTTCCTTATGCTCTGTCTTCTGTTGTTCAATCTGTGCAGCACACTCGTTCTTCATAGCTGATAATGCTGCATCAGACTCACTCTTTATACGCTGGTTATCTTCCAGAGTCATATCAAGCTTGGCGGCAAGCACACTGCTCTTGCTCCTACCAGCAAGCATGCCAATAACAATTCCGGCAATAAGACCTATGGCAAGCAATACGATTTCCATATAATAGTTTTTTGCTGTAAGCGAGCTTAGAATTCCTTAATGTTCTATTATTTATTATAGTCGGCTGTCAATTCACAGATGCGGATAATAGTACGCATGGCCTTTTCCATGACCTGGCATGACACAAATTCATATGGACCATGGAAATTAACACCGCCTGCAAAGATGTTCGGACAAGGCAAACCCTTAAATGATAGCTGTGCGCCATCGGTTCCACCACGAATTGGTTCTACAGATGGTGCGACTCCTTCATCCTGCATAGCACGAAGAACGATATCAATGACATGCATCTGAGGGTCTATCTTCTCCTTCATATTATAGTACTGGTCCTTAACCTCTACTTCTACCGTGCCCTGACCATACTTGTCGTTTAGTTGCTCGCCTATTCGCTGTATTAAAATCTTTCGTTCTTCAAATTGTTCACGATCGTGGTCACGGATAATATACTGCAGTTTTGCAGCCTCTACTCCACCCTCCATATGTATAAGATGGAAGAATCCCTCGTAACCGTCTGTTGTCTCAGGACGCTCATCTGCAGGAAGCATACTTGCAAATTCCATTGCCACAACATTGGCATTAATCATTTTTCCTTTTGCATATCCAGGATGTACACTTATACCTTTAATCAGAACCTTAGCTGCTGCTGCATTGAAATTTTCATACTCCAGATTACC
>JAFPAS010000259.1 GCA_017424205.1 Prevotella sp.
ACTTGGTTCTACAGGTCTTGACTATGTAGAAGGCACCCAGCGCGGAATAATCTCCAACAGCCGTTTTACTGACATCGCTGGCAACGGCATTGTGGCAGGTTCATTCTCTCCTTCATCGTTTGAGACACATCTCCCTTACGACCCACAAGACCGCCGTATAATCTGCAACGGATTGATTATAGCAAACAATCTTATCAGCAATGTTTCTACAGAGGATTGGGGTGCTTTGGGCATTTGCTGCGGATATGTTTCTGACTTTATCATAGCACATAATGAGATATCAGAGGTGTCATATTCTGGCATCAACTTAGGATGGGGCTGGACTCAGTCTGTTAATGCCATGCGAGGCAACGAGGTTTACCGCAACTATATCCATCATTATGCCCGCCACATGTATGACTGTGCCGGCATTTACACCCTTAGCGCGCAGCCAAAGACCTTCATTGCTGAGAACGTGGTAGAAAAGATTTACACTCCGGTATACGCCCACGATCCACATCACTGGTTCTATCTCTATTGTGACGAAGGTTCATCATTCATCACTGTACGTGACAACTGGACAGAGAGCGAGAAATTCCTCCGCAACGCCAACGGCCCTTGCAACACATGGGAGAACAATGGTCCTCAGGTAAATGACTCTATCAGACAGAATGCCGGCATAAAAGCAAATCTCGACATAAAAAACCTGCGCAAGCAAATACAAACACGCAAATTCAAGAAATAACACATAACATCAATCATGGAAAAAAAATCAAGTCTTAAGTCAACCATAACCGTATCGTTGACAAACTATCTTGACGCCGGAGCCATTGTTGCCGGTGCAAGCGGACTAACCCTCTGGCAGGAATATCTAAGCCTCACAGAAGGAAATCTTGGTTGGCTCAACGCCATTTCTGCTAACTGTCTTGGTGCTGCTATCGGAGCTATAATCGGTGGTTTCCTTGCTGACAAGTACGGCCGAAAGTTCATCTATACATATAATATGATTATCTATATGATAGGTGTACTGCTTATCATGCTTTCAGTTAACTTCCCAATGCTACTTGCCGGTTTCCTTGTTACTGGTGTGTCAGTAGGTGTCGGTGTTCCTGCGTCATGGACATATATATCAGAAAACTCAGAGATAAATAACCGCGGTCGCAATATCGCCATCTCACAGATGGCATGGGGCATTGGTCCGACTATTATCCTCATACTTGGTACACTACTTGCTCCTCCTACCGCGGGTGAGGCTGGCGGCCTTCTCTTCGGAATGGTGTCAAGTGTTGCTGCCATGTTCGGTGTGGTTGAGAGTGGTCCGGAACTTAATATCTTTACGTCTCGAATCGTATTCGCTTCATTATTTGTAGTTGCATTTATTGCATGGACATTACAGCGTCAACTTGATGAGTCGAAGGAATGGCTTGATGTGAAGGCGTCAGGTCAGAAGCAGCCAAGCACTTTCGCATCGTTCGGTGCGCTGTTCAAGAACAGTGTTAACATCAAGACGATGCTTTTCCTTGCAGGAATGTATCTTTCATGGAACCTTGTGTCGTCAGTAATGGGTTTCTTCCAGCAGCATATCTACGAGACAGCAGGCGGCCTCTCTAATGAGTATGCTAATATGTTGTCAGTTGGCCAGTGGGTAGTAATTATCCTCACCACATTCTTGTTCTCGCTGGTAGTTGATAAGGTAGCTCACAGACCATTATATGCTGTTGGCGTAGGCTGTGCTGTACTTGCATGGGTTATGGTGCTAACCATTGGCATTACGAGCCTTCAGGGCCTTCTTGTCTTCACTGCATTATGGGCCATTCAGGGCGGTATCTCTGTTCAGACATTCTACGCCCTTTGGGCATCAGAACTGTTCCCTGCCAAATATCGTGCAGCAGCTCAAGGTGTAATGTTCTTCATTGTTCGCGGCCTGTCTGCAGCGTGGGGACTTGTCTTCGTTTATATCTACGGTGAGAACGGCGAGGGCTTTACCATTGCTGCCGTGCTGATGATGCTTCTTCTTATTGTGTCGCTGCTTATCGGCCTTATCGGCGCGCCACGCACCAAGGGCAAGTCGTTAGAGGAGATTACTCGTGAGCGATACGGCGACGATATCTAGCAAAAATACCAATTATAGTGTGTGTATAGCGTGATGCGTTTTACAAGCAGACATCTGTCGGGCAACAGCATGCGCTATGCACATTTTGTTTTCCAGTCTTTACTTCATTATCAGACATCTGCACATATTTATTAATTTTTGTGCTGGTTATGATGCGGAATACTTAATAATAAAATACTTTCATTATGTGGATTACCTATCCTGGAGATTTCGAGATATGGCTCGGCAATATATTTAATAACCGCCGTACAGAACGCGGTGCAATGTTTCCTCCGTTCTGGAAGCAGGACTCGCATTATGTCACTGTTGAATTCAGCACCGAGGTCACTCTGTCAGAGCCAGAAATAGTGACAATATATTCAGAGGGACGCTTCAACTTTATGCTTGATGGCAAACTGCAGTTTGGCGAGCCCGAAACATTTCTTATTCCTGCTGGCTCTCACAAACTTAATTTCAAGGTGTGGAACCAGCAGACTCCTCCTTCACTCTTTGTTAAGGGCGACACCATTCAGACAGACAGCCACTGGCTTGCCACCTATGAAGACAAGATATGGATTGACGAAAATGGCGTTGCACATGGTTCTGGCATATATGTCAATGCCGCCGTGTGGAGCAGATTTTCCACTCCTGAGTGCTCCCCGTCTAAGTTTTGCCTTGCCACTGAGCCGATGTCGCCAGTGAGCGAAGAGGAGGTTGAAGGTGGAGTGCTTTATGACTTTGGCCGTGAGACTATGGGCTATATTGTCCTGAACGAAACAGTCAATGGTGAGCGTATAGAGATATACTACGGCGAATCAGCAGAAGAAGCTTTAGACCATGAGCATTGTGAGACACTTGACTATCTGACTATTACATCAGACGGTGCGTATGTTGTCAGCGACAGCAAGGCATTCAGATATGTCCATGTGGTCAGTGCAGACCGCCTGGTCAAAAATGTCAGCGGGCTGTATGAGTATATGCCTCAAGACCTGAGTCAAAGCGGTTCGTTCGAGTGTTCAGACGCGGAGGTGAACCGTATATGGGATGTCAGTGCATATACAATGGACCTGACCACCCGCGAGTTTTTCATGGACGGCATTAAGCGTGATCGCTGGACATGGTCGGGCGATGCTATACAGTCATATCTGATGAACTATTACCTGCGCTTTGACTCTGAGACTGTAAAGCGCACTATACGACAGTTACGTGGAAAAGATCCTGTTACAGCACATGTCAACACCATTATGGACTATACGTTCTACTGGTTTAAGTCAGTGCTTGACTATTACGAGCATACAGCCGACATCAGTTTTGTTCGTGAGATATATCCCCGCATGCTCACCCTCATGCAGTATGTGCAGGGACGTCTTGACAGCGCAGGATTTGCTGACGGTCGTCCTGACGACTGGATATTTGTTGACTGGGTGGATTTTCCGATGCATAAGCGTGGCATACTTGCCTTTGAGCAGATACTGCTTGCCAAGAGTCTAGAGACAATGTCTGTGTGCGCACGTCTGTTATGCAACAATCCGCTTGAATGTCCTCCGCAAGGGTCTATAACTACCGAGGAGTATCTGCGTGATGCTGAGACATTCAGCAAGCAGTATAAAGCTCTTCGTGAGAAAATTGATGCTACGTTCTGGGATGATGAAAAGAAAGCATATCTACACAGCATCGAAGACGGCAGTATGAACGATATGGTGACCAAGTTCCCTAATATGTTTGCTGTTTTGTTCGACTATGTGTCAGACGAGCGTAAGGCAGACATACTGCGATATGTCATGCTGAATACAGATGTAGAGGCAATAACTACACCATACATGCGTTTCTACGAGCTGGAGGCATTATGCCAGATGGGGCAGTATGAGCATGTTATGTCAGAAATGAAGGACTACTGGGGCGGCATGCTCCGTGAGGGCGCAACGTCGTTCTGGGAGAAATACATTCCTTCAGAGCAAGGAGTGCAGCATCTGCAGATGTACGGCCGTCCTTACGGCAAGAGCCTATGCCACGCATGGGGAGCATCGCCTGTTTATCTGCTTGGCAAATACTATCTTGGCATCCGTCCGCTTAAGGCAGGATATGCCGAGTGGGAGTGCCGTCCGCATCTTGGCGGGCTGGAGTGGATGAAGGGTGCTGTGCCTACACCTTACGGTCCTATTAGTCTTTACGTGTCTGCTGACGAGGTGAGAATACAATCGCCGGTGACAGGTGGACATCTGTATTATGCTGGGCGTAGCATAGAAATCAATACGACAGACGAGATAGTTTTGAATTTGAAATAAGACTTATAATCGCAACAACAAGATAGGCAGTATCAG
>JAFPAS010000260.1 GCA_017424205.1 Prevotella sp.
ATATCCAAAGACGTTTTTCAATGACTCCTACGAGGTGTATAATGCCGATTGGACACCAAAGATGTTTGAGGAGTTTGAGAAATATCGCGGCTACAAATTGGAGGAGAACATGGATAAACTGCTGGCGCTGGGTGACCGCAAGGACACTGGCGGAGTGGTGAGGGCTGACTATCGTGAGACTCTCAACGATATGCTGCTGAACAATTTTACACGCCAGTGGACGGCATGGGCGCATAAGCACGGGGCAAAGACACGCAATCAGGCGCATGGGTCGCCAGGCAACCTGATAGATATCTACGCGGCTGTTGATATTCCTGAGATAGAGGGTTTCGGACTCACTGACTTCGGAATCAAGGGACTGCGAACAGACCCAAAGTTCACACGTGCCAACTATAGCGACCTGTCTACATTGAAGTATGCCTCAAGTGCTGCACACGTTACGGGCAAACCGCTAACATCGAGCGAGACATTCACATGGTTGACAGAGCACTTCAGAACATCGCTGTCGCAGATGAAGCCTGATATGGACCTGATGTTTGTGGCCGGCGTCAACCATATGTTCTTCCACGGCACGACATACACACCAGACAATGTGGCATGGCCGGGATGGAAATTCTATGCTGCCATAGATATGAGTCCTACGAACAGCATCTGGCGCGATGCTCCTTATATGATGAAATATATGGAGCGCTGTCAGAGTTTTATGCAGATGGGCAAGCCCGACAACGACCTGCTGGTATACGTGCCATTCCAGGACGCATGGCGCAAGACTACGGGCACGTTCAAGAATATGCTGCTGATGTTCCCTATTGATGATATAGCACAGAAACTGCCTGAGTTTGTGGCTGCTGTGAATGCTGTGCAGAATGCAGGTCTTGACTGCGACTATATCAGTGACAACCTTCTGCTTTCTACTGAATATGTGGATGGCGAGCTGCAGACCATTGGCGGCACACGCTATAAGGGTTTGGTGATACCAGCATCGAAGAATATGCCAGAGAAGGTGAAGGCCCACCTTGACTCTCTGGCTCAGCTTGGTGCAAAGATTGCTTATGCTTACGACGCTGCTACGCTGGCCACCTTTAGCGAGGCAAAGCCTGAGGCGCTGCGCACGCAGTTGGGCCTGAAGATGATTCGCCGTACAAACGATACCGGTCATCACTATTTCATAAGCAATCTGAGTCGTGATGATGTAAGCGAGTTTGTGGAACTGGCCGTCGACTATAACAGTATTGTGATGTTCGACCCGATGACGGGCAAAATCTATAATCCTGTTGTAGAGAATGGCAAGGTGTTTGTTAGCCTGAAATCTGGTGAGTCTGTGATTCTGCAGACTTATGCTGCGGCTGATGTTAAGGCGCCTGTTGACTATGCTATTGCAGATAATCTTAATGGCATAACCCTTGATGGGGAGTGGCAGCTGAGTTTTATGGCTGATGCATATCCGCAGATATCTGCAACATACAGAATGGAGAACGGACCTACGGCATGGGAAAATCTTGACGCACAAACGGCACAGCTAATGGGAACAGGTGTTTATACTACTACGTTCACCGTAAGCAAAGACAAGGCGGCGCTTGCAACTGGAGGCTGGAGCATAGATCTTGGCGATGTTCGTGAGAGTGCGCGTGTATATGTCAATGGCGAGTATGCTGGCTGTGCTTGGAGTGCACCATTTATTATTGACCTCGGCAATCTGGTGAAGGAGGGCGAGAACACGCTGAAGATAGAAGTGACAAATCTGCCTGCTAACCGCATCCGTCAGATGGACATCGACGGCAAGGTGTGGCGTATATTCGAGGATGTCAATATCCTGGCTGTGCAGAACGGAAGCATTGGCGTGAGCGGTGTTACCACTTATGCCGACAGGGATAAGATGCCTTCAGGACTCAACTCTGTAGTGAAAATCATGCCAAAGCGCAGCAATGCCAAGCAGCTTATAGCCAAGCATGTGGGTTTCCAGCCGATAGAAGGCAGCGATAACTATTATCCTGTTTACCGTCTTGAGATAGTAGGCAAGGCTATCCAAAGCATAAGCGCATCAAATCTTTATGATATGTCGGCTGTTGACAACAAGACTGAGATAAATGGCGATGGTACAGCTCTTTATGTGGTGAAGCGCGGTGTGAACAGTCACGATCTCATCTCTGCCACGGCTGCCGATGGTACTGTTTATCAGGCTATTGTTCCTGCAAATGGTGAATATGAACTGCTGAAGACCTACGATTTCACTGCAGCTGCTGGTCCTGACTGCGGATGGTATGGTGAGTCGCAGAAGCAGATAGATGGTTTCTCAACAACCACAGGACGTAGGCAGGCAAAGAAGATGGGAACCAGTGTTACTGAGCTGTACAACGGTTTGACCATCACAAGCAATGAGACTAATATCTTCTATTTCTATCCTGGTTATGGTATGGTGGCTAAGGCCGATGGCCAGATAACACTTGACGGTAATGATGGTGATGTGGCTGTATTGTCATATCTCATGGGCGACTATACTAAGAGCAAGGAATATGCTGTGGCCGACTCTGTGGCATACTGTCCTACAGCCATTAACGGAAGGGGTTTCAGTTTCAGCATCAAGAACATGAACAAGTTTGCCATCTACCGCATGATTAGCGTATTCTCGCCTGTGGCTGACATTACAGCTATAGAAAACATTCCTGCAGATGCTCGTCATGAAGATAATTTCTACTACAAC
>JAFPAS010000261.1 GCA_017424205.1 Prevotella sp.
CCACTGGTGCATTTGCTGGACGAATTCTGGTACGCAAAGACGCACAGAAGACACTGAGCGAGGAGACTAACCAGAATCTTGTGGCAACCAAGACGGCACGAATGTATACCCAGCCGATGCTCGAAATCTATGCTGACGACGTGAAATGCTCACACGGTTCAACCGTTGGACAACTCAACGACAAAGCCCTTTTCTACATGCAACAGCGCGGAATACCACTGCGCGAAGCACGTCTGCTGCTTCAGACAGCCTTTGTCACTGAGGTGGTTGACAACATTCCGCTCGAACCGCTGCGCCTTCGTCTGCACTATCTGATTGAGAAGCGATTCCGTGGCGAACTCTCTAAGTGCGAAGGATGCAGACTGTGCAGATAGGAGTCTTGCACACCACATAAAAAAATCATAAAGCCCGGCGGCAAGTCCACAGGCAGGGACGATGTGCGTAAGCCTTTCCTGCTACAATGAGGGCTTCCCGCCGGGTTTTGGATTACGGGTTATGTGCAGAGCATATCGGCTCCATCATGATGCCCGCCGACAACGCTCTGGCAAAAGCCGCCTTAGTCCTGCGATTCGTTCATGCGCTCCTTGCACTGCAGCACAGCGACAAGAAACCAGATAAAAGCCAGCGAATGATAAACAAAGCCTAAATCGCATGGCAACACAAGAGCTACGAACGCACACTGCGCATTAACCAAGGCTTTCGCCTGTCTTACTGTTACATCCTGCTCAAGCAAGCGGCTGTAGTATGCTGCTATCATGGCAAAAACTCCTACTGTCTGCATATTCTTTCCTACTGTTGTTTCGTTATTCATAATGCTATATATTTCTATTAATTTATACTCAGATATTCCGACATCCTAAATGCATCGCTAACAACGCCCCTGATGTCTTATTTCGGAGGCAAAGGTATCGCGGTATTGTGAACAATAAGTTCACTCGGGTAATTAATTTAGTTAAACAATCTTAATATTTAACATTCGTTCACTAATTATGCTCTTAAATCACTATTATGAAGGGCTCATAGAAGCCGGATGTGACGAAGCGGGGCGCGGATGTCTCGCTGGTTCTGTCTATGCCGCAGCAGTAATTCTGCCTCCCGACTATCACAACGAGATGCTTAACGACTCGAAGCAGCTGACTGAGAAAAAGCGCTACATGCTGCGCGAACAGATAGAGCGTGACGCCATAGCATGGGCAGTAGGCATAGTGACCCCAGAGGAGATAGACAAGATAAACATACTCCGAGCATCGTTCCTCGCTATGCACCGCGCTGTAGACCAGCTGGCAGTTGCGCCAGAGGCACTCATCATCGACGGCAACCGTTTCACGCCATACCATCCGCTGCTCGCTGACGGTACATCACGCGCAGCCGAACCACTACCCCACACCACCATAGTGAAAGGCGACGGCAAGTATCTCGCCATAGCAGCGGCAAGTATCCTTGCTAAGACATACCGCGACGACTATATGAACAAGCTGGCGGAAGAGCATCCGCAGTACGACTGGCGTTCAAACAAAGGCTATCCGACAAAGAAACACCGCCAGGCTATACGCGAATATGGCGTCACTCCATACCACCGCTTGTCATACAACCTGACCGGCACAGGAGAACTATCGCTCAATTTCGAACCGTAGCCACAGCCGAAAGAGAAATAAGATCAACACATCAACGACTATGCGACACGACAAACTTGGACTGCAACTCGAACTGCTGCTTCTACTGACCGAAAACCGTCAGTGGACAGTAGAGCAGATATGTCAGAAACTCCACATACAGAAACGTAACCTTTACTACTACCTCGATTTCTTCCGTGGGGCAGACTTCAATATCGTCAAGCATGGAGCATACTACAGCATCTCACGCGACTCGAAATTCATCAGTCGTCTCTGCGATATCGTGAAGTTCAGCGAAGACGAGATAATGCTCATCAAACGCCTTCTCGACGAAAGCGACAATAGCAACATGCTGGTGCGCTCGCTGAAGCAGAAGCTCATGCGATTCTACGACTTTAATATCATCGGCGACGAACAGCTGCGCCTGCGCCATGCCAAGATTGTCAGCACGATGTACGAAGCCATCAGGTCGCAGCAGATGGTAGTAATACACAACTACTCGTCAGCCCACTCTGGAAGTGTCACTGACCGTATCATCGAACCCTTCCTGCTCATGAATGGCAACCGTGACATACGCGCTTATGAGATAAAGTCGAAGATGAACAAGACATTCCGTCTGTCACGCATGGAGAGCGTAACACTGCTCGATGAGAAATGGCTCTGCCGCTCTGAACACCGTCAGATATACACCGACATATTCAATTTTGCCTCAGAAGACCTTATACCCGTAACCTTACGTCTTGACCAATTGTCATACAATGTGCTTGTTGAGGAGTTTCCTTTAGCCGAGAAGGATATCACATCAGACGGCGAGCATTGGCTGTATAACAGTCATGTATGTTCTCTGAAAGGTATCGGTCGTTTCGTAATAGGACTCTATGACCACATAGAGATAATAAATAGTCCGGAGCTGGAAGATTACGTTTGCCGCAAGCTACAACTGTTTTCAGAGAAACGGTCGGTTTAAGAGTCCATACTGCATAGAAGAAAAAGTATAAGACAGGCTTAATCCTCTAGACACAAAACAAAAACATAACTATACAAAGTAATATCGTCTGCCATGCGTCTATATAACAAACGCATAGCAGACGATATTTTATTATGAATGATCACGCACGGCTCAGCATGATAACACAGAGCATAGCGCACGTATCGCTGCAAGAGCAGTCTTTATTGCTCCAACAGACTACAGATTCTTACATGCAACTAAAAGAACAACCCGTTAGTGTATCCCATCCAACGTAGCAAGGTCTCGCCCCAGACAAGAATCATCACCCATCCGATGAGCATCATTGTAATGCCGAAGCGGAATGTGTCGCTCCAGCTATAATGGTTAGTAGTATAGAGCAATGCTGCCGGTTTTGAGTTGAAAGGCAGGACGTAAACATGCTCAATGAGCAACGCCACAGGGAATGCAAGACTCATGACAGGATAGCCGAACTTCTGTGCCACACCTATAGCGATAGGCACGAAGATAAGCGCACGCATGGTCTTCGACTGGAACAGTAGCGCGGAGAACAGCATCATGCCCGTAAGCATAACATACAATAGCCAGAAAGGTGTCTGCTCACCCACACCCATGCTGTCAAACAAGACATCGACCATACTCTTCGGCAGTGCCGTCGTTTCGAGTCCGACACCGATGGCATACGCACCGGCAGAGAAGAGCATGAGATGCCACGGAATGTCCACATCGTTCCATTTCACCACACCAATTCCTGGCAGCAATGCGATAACGGCACCAATAAACGCCACGGTGGTAGCATCTATTCCATGAATCTTATCTGTAGCCCACATAGCGAGCACACCGACAAAGATAGCAATAGACTTCCATTCCTCAACATTCATTTTTCCCATTGCATCAAGTTCCGCACGCAACCTTGCCATTCCGCCGTCAATCTGCGGTCTGCGTTCTTCTGGCGACAACGGGAAGATAAACTTCACGCCAATCCACCAGCCAATGAAAAGCAGGAGTATGGCAAGCGGGAATGCAGCGACAAACCAGTCAGTATAACTTACAGACGTAATACCCAACGCACCACCAATAAGCGAAGCCGCCAGCAGGTTTGCTCCAGAGCCGGTAAGAAAACCACTTGCACCTATATTCACCTGGAAAAGATTCTGCAGCACGATATTCCTTCCGAAATTGTTACGATTGCCATTTGATGCTCCGTACACCGCTGCCACAACCATGAATATAGGCAGGAGTATAGCCGCCTTAACAGTTGTTGCAGAGATAAAAGCCGAGAGCACCACGTTAATGATAATGAAACTGAAGAATATGCCGCTTGCAGAATTTCCAAACCTTATCACAAACCATAATGCCAAACGCCTTGCCGCTTTTGTCTTGACGAGCATGGAAGCCAGCACGAACGACAATATATTGAGCCACATCACGGGGTGTCCTAATTGCGCGAAAGCCTCCTTCTGTGTCGTGACCCCAGTAAGCACGATGCCCAGTATCACGAGCAATGCCGTGAGATAATTAGGCACAGACTCTGTAATCCACAATATAATGGCAGCAAGGAAGATGGCCAGCATTGCATAATTGGCGCGAGCAAAGTCGTCCATGCCACGTTCTTGAATAAACTTAGCCGCTTTCTTTACGTTCTGTGCTGGTTGCGGTGTGTCGACCGTTACTGTTCCATCAGCCGCTGTGGTTACAATTTCTGTCGGTATGAAATCACTTTCTGTCAGATTGTCAATGAATGGAATATCTACCATCCAATACACCAAGACGAAGGCTATGATAGCCAACGGCCCTCCAAGACGTGCCATCCATTTCTCGAATGTGGATTTTTCCATCTTCGGAAGTTTTTCAATCTTATAGTTGTTCATATCCAGCGGATCGAACAGTTCGGCAGATTTCTTTTCTTGTGTCATTTTCCTGATTTATTTTGTTAAGGAGATAAAGGAAGCAACATATCTACCTTTAAATTCCTATATCTTCTTAACACGCTAAACTTGAGTCATGGTTAAAAACGGATACAAAAAAGGGAGGGCACAAAAATCCCCTCCCAATATCATGCAGTGTTATTTCCAGTTCTTATAAGGGTTTTTCATCAACATAGAGTTATAATACTTCACGTCTCCAGTCACTTCCTCACCCAGCCATTCAGGCTTTACAAATGCTTCTTCCTCAGACGCAAGCTCTACTTCAGCCACAGTAAGTCCGTCATTGTCGCCGTAGAACTCGTCAACCTCAAAAGTATGCTCTCCAGACTTTACCAGATAACGTGTCTTGTCGATTACACCCGGTTCGCAGATAGCAAGCAGCTGTTCTGCTTCAGCAGCCGGAATCTCTTTCTCCCATTCAAAACGGCTTGCACCGCTCTGGCTGCCAATGCCCTTTACAGTGATAAATCCCTTGTCGCCTTTCACACGAACACGAACAGTACGCTCTGGCACTGAGCACAGATAGCCCTGTATGATACGTGTAGACTTGAACACCTCCGGCTTGAAATCACCAGCCACCAAGAATTTTCTTTCTATCTCTTGTGCCATAACTTATTCGTTTGCAAGTTTCTTGTTTGACATGCCGATAACACGCTTAATAGCCTGCAGGTAGTTGATATTCTCCACACCTTCAAGACCAACGTCAGCGATAGTCTTCTTGATATCCTCTATCTCTGTTGACTCAGAGTTGATAGTCACCACCTTCGCACCATTGATAAGCACATTGCCCACCTCACAGATGGTGTCGTTCACCATATATCCGAAACGCTGCTTATGCACACGCACTGCTGCCAAGTCAGGATTCTCCTCTACCATGGCGATGAATTCGTCGTAAGTATAAGTATCCTTTGTGAGTTCAGGCATCTCAACCATGAATGCTGGGAACACCTCATCCTTCAACACCTGTGCAGAGATAGGGAACTCGCCCTTCATCAGCGGATTCCACTGCTCCAGTCCATCAACAGTCTGCACGTATGTCTTGATATCCATCTTTCCATCACGTATTTTTGTATTGTTGATGTCGTTTGTGCGTGAAATGATATAGATTTCATCGCTGTGACGCTCCCACACCTTCTCTGGCACAGGAACAGACAGGCGCGCCATGCGCTTGTGTGCCTCGCAGAAGCACTGTCCGAATGAGCGGAACTCAAAACGTGGTTTTGAGATTGCGCCTATTTCCATTTTTTCTTTACTCATAATTATAATTACTGCCCGACAGGCAAGTTACCCATAACATATTGATTATGTATGCAAGCAACCTGCCCGTCGGTATTTATTTTATGTAAATTGTTTAGAATGCAATCTGGAATCGCATAGAAATCATGTGATAGTCAACACCTTCGTCGCCTACAACCTCTGAAGACTTCTTTGTTGGCTTACCCTTTGCGTCATAGCCTACACAGAATTTACCCTTGTCAGCACCCTTGCCGTTAGCATACTTGTCCTGGTCAACAAAAGAGTAGTTCAGAGCAATCTTAACATTCTTGTGAGGGTAGAAGTTCAAGCCAAGCTCGTACATATTAGCCTTACCACCCATGATGCCAGCGATGATCTTGCCTTCCTCATTAACCTCGCCGTCATTAAGATCCATAGTCTGGAAACGTGCAGCCAACTCTAAGTCGCCCCATTTGCGTCCAGAAGTAGTGCGAGTATACTTCGCTCCGTCAGAATCGTAAGCCTGTGTACCGCCGAAGAGCATGTATGAAGCCTGTGCATACCAACCGTCGCCAGTGAAAGTCTCAAACGGATTCTTTGCATAGACAACCTTGTTTACAGCCTCGTCCATGTGAGCAGTGCGTGACATATATGCAGCCTCATAACGCAAGCCCTTATAGTGACCAGCGAGCTCGACAGTCCATGCAGTCTCATTGTCAACACCGATAAGGTCGCCAGAGTTCACATACTTCTTACGGTTGATGTCAGTAGAGTTACGTGCGTCCATTGCAGTACCTACGACGTCAAGCTCAGAGATAACGCCCTCGTCAAGAGCTGCCATGATGTCCTCATCCTCCTCTATCAGCTCCTCGAAATCCTTAAATTTAAACTGAGTAGTCTTAGGGCTTCTGTAAGAGAATGCAGCACCGATGTGCAGCGAAGCATCCTTCTTGTTAATTGGACGCAACACAAACTTACCTGTGTAAGAGAGACCCTCGCTCATGCCGAAGTCCTTGTTATAATCCTGCATGAAGCCCATAGCCTCAGCATCCTTCAGCTCAGGACCGAACACGCCAGCAGAAACCCAGTAGAGAGGCTTAGCATAGCGGATGTTCAAACCGAGATGACGTGAAGGAGCAAGCGATGTAACCATAGGACGCTCCATGAAAGTCAGATAGCGTGATGTTGTGTTACGAGCGATAGAGAAATTCTCCTTGAAGTTACCAGCCTTCACCTCCAGGCCCTTGATGCCTGTAAATCCGATGTAAGCATCCTTAATCTCAGGAGTACCGCTTGTCCAGTCAGTATCCAGCTCACCATACCAGTTTTTGCCAAGCTGCGCCTTGATAGCGAAGCGAGCGCGACGGACGCTCATGCCGTTGCCGATTTTGTCAGCATAGTCAGGAGCTCCGAAGAACACTGCAGCATCTGTTTGTATACGTGTGTCAAACCACATCTTATAGTCAGTCTCTTTGTTCTGGAAAACCAAGATACCGTCCTGAACTGTTGTCTGTACAGGTTTAGAATCAACCTGCTGACCATACTGATTTACTTCCTGTGCCTGCGCACCAATGCCTAAGCATACGAGCGCTAATGATAATAAATGTTTTTTCATGTTAGTGTGTATTTTATAATGTTGGTCAAAATATGATTTCACGGTGCAAATTTATGCATTTACTTTTTCATCTTCGTAACAATTTGATTACAATTTTGTTACATTCTTCTCACACACCTTATTTATTAAGGAACAAATATATATATATCCCTATATACATATTGGGATTTACCTCGATGCAAAAGTACAACATTATTTATTACTATGCAAATTATATTGCTGTTTTTTTTCATTCTTTTTTTTTACGAAGAGAAAAGAGCTAAGAGTGAAGAGAAAAAGAGGAAAGAAAAATTCATATTTCATCCTTAACCTTTAACTATTAAACGTTTATCCATCACCCCCCCCGAAAACAAAAAAAGGCGGGAGTGATGCCTCGATAGCATCTCTCCCTGCCTTGTCTTCTTTATTCCCCATATCCGTCAAGCGGATACGTGGAGCAATGTGTGCGGATTATTAATAACCAGGATTCTGAGTCATCTCAGCCTTATTCAAGTCGATTGCAGACTGTGGAATAGGACGTAGAATCTTGTATTTGCCGTCAACGCCCTTGATGTTTGCTGCTGGCACGTTGTCCTCGTTATATGTTGTAAAGTACTCCACGAGCTTGTGTGTGCGCTTCAAGTCAGTCCAGCGAACATATTCGCCAGCCATCTCACATGCACGCTCCTTGAGAATGAATTCGATGTTCATATCAGCAGCTTTTACTGCCATTTCAGCTTCGAATCCAGGCTTTATTGTGCCAGGACGCTGGCGCAGCGTGTTAATCATCTCAGCAGCCTTTGCAGCCTGGTTTGTCTGGATGTATGCCTCTGCAGCGATAAGGTAAGCCTCGCCCAGACGCGCCAGCACTACGTCGTGCATGCTGCAGGTGCTGCTTCGGTTCGCCTTTGATGCCTCTGTGTAGTCGTCAAACTTACGTATGCATGGCACGCCGAAGTCCATGTGGCGTCGGTTCTTGAATGTTTCAGGAGCCTTGCTCAACGGATACTCCGTAGGCTCAGCAATAGTCTTTCCTACATACTGGAGGTCTTTCTTCAGACCGTCAGGGTCGTCAGCCTTCCATGCCTCGATGTCAGCATCAGTAGCCCACCATGGTGCATAGTAGAACTTGATTGTGCTCTTCTTGCCATAGAAGTCGAAGTAGTTCTGATGGAACTCGAACATGAATGTCTGCTCGTATCGTCCGTCGCCCTTGTCAAACTGGTGGTGGAACCACAGCGTTGGCGAGTAGTTGCCGTCCATTGACTTGTTATACTGCCATTCAGAACCGCCGAGGTAAGAACCGAACTGACACATCTGTCGCGAACCGTCGCCGCTTGGGTTGTTCACCGACTCAGAGCTATACTGCACGCTCCAGAAGAACTCGTCGTTAGCCTCGTTAGCAATGTCAAACACCTTCTCGATAGACTCATCAGGCTTCTCGTTGTTAATAGCGAGCAGCGCATACTTGGCAGCATTAGCGAAGTCATTGCTCTGCGCTATATTCTCCTCCTGCGCCTCATAACCCTGTCCGTTCAGCCATGCTCTTGTCAGATAAGCCTTTGCGAGGAAGAAGTTAGCAGCACGCTTGTTAGCGCGTCCTACACCAGCGCTGTTGCGGTCAGGCAGCTTTGATGATGTAGCGAGATATTCGAATTCAGAGATTATGAAGTCATAGACATCCTTCAGGCTGCTGCGTGGGTGGCTCATCACGGCAGAAGAGTACATCTCATTGCTCAGCGGCACTCCGCCAAACTGCTGCACGAGAGTGAAGTAATACCATGCACGCACGAAACGAGCCTCGTCGATATACTGCTCACGCACCTTTGTCTGTGCCGTTGTCTCGCCATACGCTATGACGCTGTTAGCCAGCTGTATGCCTTTGTAGCATCTCTGATAGAAATTAGCGAGATGGCTCTCAGCCGATGTGAAGGTATAGTATGTCCATACAACACTCTCTGACTTACCGTCGCCATAGAGGTCTGTACCGCCTACGAAGAGGTTAGGCTGGTCAGTAAATATAGGACGCAGCGAAGAGTACATGGCATTTGTCAGGCTCTCAAAACCTTCGGCAGTATTATAGAAGCCGTCGGTAGGCACATCAGAGCGGTTGTCCTGCTCCAGGAAGTCTGAGCATCCGGTGAAGAGCACCATTGCTCCGACAACCATCATATATATTATCTTTTTCATAAATGTTCTGTTTAAGAGTGATTAGAATTTCAGATTAACACCAATTTGGTATGTTCTTGAACTTGGACCGCCGGCACCGCCGCTGATTTCTGCATCAGCCCATTCTGGGTCGAAGCCCTTATAGTCAGTGAATGTAAACGGATTGAGAATATTAACATACAGACGCAAGCTTGATACATTAACTTTCTTCAGCCAGCTCTTAGGGAATGTATATCCCAGAGTGATGTTCTTAACCTTCACGTAAGAATTGTCCACGAAATAGTGTGAAGCATCTTCGCCGCTTGTATTGAAGAGTGCACCGCCGCCATTGCCGTTTGTGCTGGTTGGGTAAGGCCATGCTCCGTAATGTGTGCCCTGCTGGTAAGCCACAGCTGCACTGTTGTTCATCACGTTTACTGGTGTGCCGTCAATCACCTGGAAGTTGCTTGGATCAGCAAGTATTGGTGCTCCGTCAGGAATGTAGAAGTCCATCTTGATGTGCTGTGTACCGCGTGAGCCATAGCCGCAGTATGAGCTCATGAATGGAGAGTATACTGTACCACCCTGGCTTGTGTATACGCTGACAGAGAAATCCCAGTTCTTGTATGCGAGGTTAGATGTGAAGCTTCCTGTCCATGTCGGAGCGTTATGTCCGAGCACGCAGCGGTCAGCAGCGTCCACCTTGCCGTCGCCAGTCTTGTCCCAGTATTTCATCTCACCCTCATAGAACTTAGTTTTCTTTGAAGGATCAGCAGCGAAAGCCTTTGCCTCCTCTGCTGTACAGATGCCTAACATCTTGTATCCGTAAACAACGTCAATAGGCTGACCGATAAACCACTTGTTGCCCACCAGGTCATTCTTCTCGCCATTGAGCTCTACAATCTTATTTATATTGCGTGCGAAAGAGAATGATGTTGTCCAGTGCCAATCCTTATTGCTGATGTTTGTTGTGTTCAGCTGTATTTCTATACCCTTGTTGTTCACCTTTCCTACGTTGCTGACGATAGCGCCTGTAGCCGAACCCATTTCGTAAGGAGTCTGCATCTCCATCAGCAAGTCCTTTGAGTCCTTGTTGTAGAGGTCGATGCTACCTGTGATGCGGTTCTTCAGGAATCCGAAGTCGATACCGAAGTTAAACTCTGTAGTCTTCTCCCATGTCAGAGCAGAGTTGCTCATAGCATATCCGTATCCGTTAGCTACTGTGCCACCGAAGTTGTAGTAGTACTTCTGGTTTGCCAGCGACTGTGTGTCGTATGCACCCACACCGGCATTGTTACCAGTGATACCGAAGCTCAGACGCAGCTTCAAGTTGCTCAGCCA
>JAFPAS010000262.1 GCA_017424205.1 Prevotella sp.
AGTAAGTTCCGTAAGTTCTCCTTTGATATATTCTATCATTTTGTTCCCGTTTCTTTGTTTAGATTGACTAATATTCAGCACAAATAACACCTGCGCTTACAAAACGTTTTGCGCATCTGCGCACTTGTATAATATATAACGTAAGAAATGCCACAATATTGCATGAATCGCTATTTTTTATGTTAAATAACATTATTTTCGGCATTTCGATACCCATAACACACTACTCTTCATCGTTTTTTTTATAATTTTGCAGCGTCAAATAGGTATTCGGCGTAGACAGGAAACATCACAGAGGCTGCCTGTCCGCCACAATAAGGAACAAAAACAATAACGACATGAAAAAAATCAGAGCAGCCATCGTAGGCTATGGCAATATCGGACGCTATGCGCTTGAGGCGCTTGAGGCAGCGCCAGATTTCGAAGTTGCAGGCATTGTACGTCGTCAGGGAGCAGCAAACTGTCCGTCAGAACTCTCACAGTATAAGGTTGTAAGCGACATAAAAGAACTGTCAGATGTCGATGTAGCAATACTTGCCACTCCTACTCGTTCGTGCGAAGAATACGCAAAACAAATTCTTCCGCTCGGAATTAACACCGTCGACTCGTTCGACATACACAGCGGCATCGTTGAATACCGCCGTTCGCTTGACGCCATAAATAAGGCTACAGGCACAGTGAGTATCATTGCCGCAGGCTGGGACCCAGGTTCAGACTCTGTCGTACGCACATTGCTCGAAAGTCTTGCACCGAAAGGATTATCATACACAAACTTCGGACCAGGCATGTCTATGGGTCACAGCGTCTGCGTGCGTTCAAAGGAAGGCGTGAAGGATGCGCTCTCTATGACCATTCCGCTTGGCGAAGGCATACATCGCCGCATGGTGTACGTTGAGCTGGAAGAAGGTGCACGTCTTGAAGATGTCACAGCCGCTATCAAGGCCGACCCATATTTCTCTTCAGACGAGACACACGTGTTCCAAGTAACATCTGTTGATGACGTACGCGACATGGGTCACGGGGTTAACCTTGTACGCAAAGGCGTATCAGGAAAGACTCAGAACCAGCGTTTCGAGTTCAGCATGTCAATCAACAACCCTGCACTCACATCTCAGGTGCTTGTCAACGTTGCTCGCGCCACAATGCGTCAGCAGCCAGGATGCTACACAATGATTGAAGTGCCTGTGGTTGACTACCTGCCGGGCGACCGCGAACAACACATCGCACATCTTGTGTAGAATCCCGAGAATGCTCTTATGCAATGAGCTTCAACATAGAAGAGTACTGAAAAAACAGGCTCTTGTCTAATAATTTATGATGATGAACCTCAGCCTATTAACGGCTGAGGTTCATCATTTTTAGGTATTGCACATACCACAAAAAAGGTATACCTTTGCAGCGGATTTCAAGATAACAATAAAAATTCATATATTTCTGACAATGAAAAGAACAATCGTATTCCTTATCAGCGCCTGCTTCCTTGCTTTAACATCGACTAATGCAGAAGCTACAACACACAACACCACACAAGGCCATCACCATCGTCACCCAAGTGATGCGAATATCGTAGGCCACGTAACAGACAAAAGCATAGGAGAGCACATCCCTTATGTCAACATCTTTGTAAAAGGCACTACAATTGGTACACTGACCGATGCCACTGGACACTATTTCCTAAAGAATCTTCCAGAGGGAAAATACAGCATTGAAGTAAAGTTTGTTGGATACAGAACCATAACACGAGAGGTTGAGATAAGAAAAGACAAAACCATAGAGATGAACTTCAACATGGAGTTCGACAACATCGCACTCGACGCTGTGGTGGTATCAGCCAATCGCAGCGAAACGAAACGCCGCCTCGCCCCTAACCTTGTCAGCATTGTCGACACGAAGACCTTTGACGTAACACAGTCTGCCTGTCTTGCAGAAGGTCTGAATTTCCAGCCAGGAATACGCACAGAAGACGACTGTCAGAACTGCGGCTTCGCTCAAGTACGTATCAACGGTCTTGACGGACACTACTCTCAGATTCTTATCGATTCGCGCCCTATCTTCTCTGCCCTTAACGGCGTTTACGGACTGGAGCAGATTCCAGCCAACATGATTGACCGTGTAGAGGTAGTGCGCGGAGGCGGTTCGGCTTTATTTGGCGCTTCTGCCATCGGTGGTACAATCAATGTCATAACAAAAGAGCCACTTCGCAACTCAGCAGAGGGTAGCCACACACTTATGAACATCGCAGGAACAAGCGTGTTTGACAACACAACTTCAGCCAACGCTTCAATCGTGACTGACGACAACAGAGCCGGAATGGCCGTATACGCCCAAAGCAGATACCGTCAGGCCTATGACCATGACAACGACGGATACACCGAGATTCCGCTTATGCGCAACAAGACCATCGGATTTAATTCATATCTCCGACTCAGCCCTTATTCAAAACTCTCACTGCAGTATAACAGCATCAACGAATTCCGTCGCGGAGGAAATAATCTCCATCTGCCAGCACACGAAGCCAATACCACAGAACAGACAGAACACGATATACACGGAGCTTCACTCACATATAATTTCTTCAGCCCTAACGACAAGCATCGAGTGCAGACTTACTTCTCATTCCTTACAACACAGCGCAAGAGCTATTACGGCGGAACAGCCTCTGGCACAGAAGAGGAAATAGAGGCAGCACGCCTGGCATACGGAAGCACAGACGACTTCACTTACGTTGCTGGCGCACAGTATGTGCACAAGTTCGACAATCTGATGTTCATGCCAGCCGACCTGACTATCGGTGCTGAGTACAACCGTGACCAGCTGAAAGACATCATACTCGGATATGACCGCAACTTCAGCCAGACTATCGACATTGCCAGCGCATATCTGCAGAATGAATGGAAGAACGACCGCTGGAGCTTCCTCATCGGCGGACGATTCGACAAACACAACCTCATTGACAACGTCATATTCAGTCCGCGTGTCAATCTGCGTTACAATCCTACTGACGACATCAATCTGCGAGCAACATACTCAGAGGGATTCCGCGCTCCACAGGCTTACGACGAAGACCTGCACGTAGGCGTGGTTGGAGGAGAGCGACTCGTGACCGTCCTCGATGAGAATCTTAAAGAAGAGCGTTCACGCAGCATCAGCCTATCAGCCGACATCTATCATCGATTCGGCGACATACAGGCAAATCTGCTTGTTGAAGGATTCTGCACATTGCTCAACGACGTGTTCGCACTGCGACAGCTTGGCGGAACCGATGCTCAGGGTAATATCGTACAGGAGAGATACAACGCATACGGAGCAAAAGTGTTCGGAATGAATATTGAAGGAAAGGTTGCATGGAACAAATATCTGCAGTTGCAGGCAGGCATCACACTACAGAAAGGCAGATATGACGAAGCTATCGTATGGAACGAAGAAGTGCCTGAGCAGATGTACCGCCGCATCATGCGAAGCCCTGATACATACGGATACTTCACAGCTACAGCAACACCAGTAAAACGACTTGCCATTTCACTCACAGGAAACTATACCGAATCTATGCTTATAGGCCACAGCGCAGGTTCGGGCGTAGAGTCACCAGTGGCTGTAGAGACACCTGACTTCATGACCATTAACACCAAAATAGCTTACGACATCCCTGTTTCACCTGGCATGATCTTGCAGGTTAATGCTGGTATGCAGAATATATTCAATGCATACCAAAACGACTTTGACCAGGGATGGAACCGCGACTCAAACTACATCTATGGTCCGACAACACCACGCAGCATCTTCTGCGGAGTTAAACTAACCTACTAAAAACACAGGGCGGAGCAAACATCACGCTCTGCCCTGACCTAACCACATAAACAAACTCAGAATCCTCGAGCATCAACGCATGCTCGAGGTTCTTTTTTTATACATATCAGAACTGTTAATTTTCTTACTCATCAAATTCAAAATTACTCATAATTCAACCCTAAAAAAATACCGAGTTTTCTTATCAAACTTCCCTAAAACTGCAATACTCCACTTTCTGGTATTCATAAAACTGCCTTTTATTACACTAAAAGCAGACTTTCGCATCACAAGAGCC
>JAFPAS010000263.1 GCA_017424205.1 Prevotella sp.
GACATTCCTTTCTCTAAAACTTCTGAGACACTCATCGCATCCATCACCTCTGCCATAGAGAAGGGCAAGATAAAGGCAAGAAAGGTGGAAGACCTTACTGCTGCCGAAGTAGAGATTCTCGTGCATCTGGCTCCTGGTATATCTTCAGACAAAACTATCGATGCGCTCTACGCCTTCACCGACTGCGAGGTGAGCATCTCACCTAACTGCTGCGTCATTCAAGACGACAAACCTGTATTCATCACAGTCTCTGATGTGCTCAACTATAGCGCACAGCAGACAAAAGACCTCATACGTCAGGAACTTGAGATACGTAAGGCGGAGCTCATGGAGCAGCTGTTCTATGCTTCGTTAGAGAAGATCTTCATCGAAGAGAGAATATATAAGGACCGCAAGTATGAACAGGCACCTAACATTGACGCTGCATGCGAACACATCGACGACCGCCTCACTCCATACTATCCGCAACTGGTGCGCGAAGTGACAAAAGACGACATCCTGCGTCTCATGGAGATAAAGATGAAGCGCATCCTGAAGTTCAATAAGGACAAGGCCGATGAACTCATGGCGAACATCAAGGCAGAGATAGCCGACATAAACCGTGACCTCGACAATCTCATTGAAGTTACATGCAACTGGTTCCGCTATCTGAAAGAGAAATACGGAGCAGATCATCCTCGACTGACAGAGATTCGCAGCTTCGAGAATATCGATGCAGTGCGTGTGGTAGAGGCAAACGAGAAGCTATATATCAACCGTCAGGAAGGATTCATCGGCACCGGACTGAAGAAAGATGAATTTGTATGCAACTGTTCTAACCTCGACGACTTGATTATATTCTATAAGGACGGAACATACAAAATTCTTAAGGTGCAGGAGAAAATCTTCGTCGGCAAGAATATCATACACGTTCAGGTGCAAAAGAAGAACGACACACGCACCACATACAACGTCGTATACCGCGACGGAAAACAGGGATTCTATTATATCAAGCGATTCAATGTGACAAGCTTCACACGTGACAGCGAGTATAATCTGACCAAGGGCACACCGCACTCAAAGGTGGTTTACTTCACTGCAAACCCTAACGGCGAGGCAGAAGTAATAAAGCTCACCTTCGAACCTAACCCAAAACTTAAACGTCTATTCCTCGAATTTGACTTCAGCCAACTGGCAGTGAAAGGACGCGGCGCAAACGGAAATATCCTGTCAAAGCATCCTATACACCGCATAACACTTAAGTCAAAGGGACACTCCACACTGGAAGGACGTGACGTATGGTTTGACCCTGACGTACAGAGAATTAATTATGAGGAGCACGGAACATACCTCGGCAAGTTTAACGACGACGACCGTATCCTCGTCATACTGTCGAACGGCGACCTCTATACCACCAACTTCGACCTCAACAATCACTATGAGCAGAACATACTGCGCATAGAGAAACTTGACACGCAGAAGGAATGGACAATGCTGTTCTATAATGGAGAAATGCAGGGACAGATTTACATGAAGCGTTTCCGCATGGACCTAGCTACAAAGAAAGCACAGAACATGTTAGGCAATGACCAGTCGGCAATAGCGCTGCTCACTGACACTCCTTACCCAAGAGTGCAGGTTGACTTCAACAACACCGACACCATGCAGCACGAACCGCTCATTGTCGACTGCGAATCGTTCGTCGACATAAAGGTTGCTGGGTTCAAGGCGAAAGGCAAGCGCGTAGCAGTATGGCCAGTGGCTGGAGTTACCGAACTCGAACCGCTCCGTCAGCCAGAGCCTCAGACAGAAGACGCAGAGATAGCTGAAGCCGATAACGAGCCTCTCAATCTTGACCCTGACGCTGGAAAGACAGAACAGCAAGTTGAAGACGAGATAACCGGACAGCTCAGTTTTAATTTTGATTTATAATCTAGAGAGCCTAGAAGATCTAGATAATCTAGAATCTCTAGAACATCTAGAGCCTCTAGAAAAACTCTAGAAGAAAAACCCACACAGCCCATTCGGCTTATGACATACACAATCCGACAAATAACAGTCAGCCTCACGCTAAGTAGCCGATACTTAGGCGTGGGGCTGATGTGTTTTATCACCATCCTTCTTGGCAGCACATCAGCAGCAGCACAGGAGAAGACCGTTACAAACGCTAAGATGTTCGCACCGTCATACCTACAGGTGCAGGACACATACCTCTCGCCAGAAGAATATACTGGCACAGAACTGCGATACATCTCACACACCATACGCGAGAAAGACAGCAGCAAATGGAGCACACTGTTCATCAACGAGGGAGCTGTAGGCTACGGCAAGTCACGCTCTGAAAACGGAAACACCATCTCTGGCAGTTATCATTTCCAGTACGGACGCATGCATCACTGGAGCCTTCTGGAAAACAAGATGAGGATAAAGGCTGGCGGACAGGCAGAACTGACAGCGGGATTTATCTATAACACCCGTAATGGCAACAACCCAGCACAAGCTATAGCAATGGCTGGCATTGGTCCGCTGCTGCACATCGACTACGACCTACGCCGCCTCACCGTTAGCTACGAGGCATCATGTCCGCTTCTCGGACTGACATTCTCGCCTAACTATGGCCAGTCATACTACGAGATATTCAGCGAAGGGCACTACGACCATAATATTGTGCCGACGACCATCGTCAGCACCCCAAGCATCAGACAGACACTGACTGTCGACATACCATGGGGCAGGACAACATGGAGGCTCGGCATCTACGGCGACTATCGCCAGCAGCAGGTTAACAGCCTGAAGCGTCATATTTACTCTTCGGGTATTATAATAGGTATAGCCACAAAGACTAAGCGAGGAACAAGAATATAACAGAACATGACAGCAAAGAAACTACCATTCATCATATCTTTCATGGCAGCAGCACTGCTGGCAGTCATGAGCTCATGCGTAAAGGAAGAGCAGTTGCCCGACACGACACAAGGCAACTTCGAGGCTCTATGGAAAATCATGGACGAACGCTACTGTTTCTTCGCCGAGAAAGAGAAACAACTGGGCGTAAACTGGGATGAGATATACATCAAATACCGCCAGCGCACTACCCAGAACCTTCCTTCGGAGCAGCTTTTTGAGGTACTGGGCGACATGCTTGGCGAGTTGCGCGACGGTCACGTCAATATGTCGTCGTCCTTCGACCTTGCACGTAACTGGTCATGGAAAGAAGACTATCCCGCAAATCTCTCTGACACCCTGCTACGCAAATATCTCGGCACAGACTACCGCATTGCTTCTGGTATGCAATACCGCATACTCGACGACAATATAGGATACGTGCGCTGTGCATCATTCAGCAACGACATTGGCGATGGAAACCTCGACGAGATAATGTACTATCTTGCTCCGTGCAACGGAATGATTATCGACCTGCGTTCAAATAGCGGCGGAATGATGACTACAGCAGAGAAACTGGCACGCCGTTTCACTAACGAAGACCGCTTGGTAGGATACATACGCCACAAGACGGGCAAGGGGCACAACGATTTCTCTGAAATGTATGAGCAACGTCTGAAAGCCACCAGCCGCATACGCTGGCAGAAACCTGTAGTGGTGCTGACAAACCGTGGTGTATACAGCGCTGCAAACGAATTCACAAAATACATGAAAGCTCTCGGCGCGATAATCGTTGGCGACCATACCGGCGGTGGAGCTGGCATGCCTTTCACATCAGAACTCCCTAACGGCTGGCTTATACGCTTCAGCGCATGCCCGACATTCGACATTAACAAGCAATGCGTAGAAGAGGGCATCGCCCCTCACCATAACGTAAGCCTCACTGACGAAGACACCGCAAAAGGCAAGGACACCATAA
>JAFPAS010000264.1 GCA_017424205.1 Prevotella sp.
CATCCATTCCCGTTCCCATGCCGTGAACGGTGCAGGGTAGAAGCCGTTTTGTATATTCTCTCCGCCGTCCATAATGTCCCATTCCTCCATCGACTGGTTGTCATACATGGTCACATCATCCCAGTCTGCCGTAGGGTAAACATCTGGCAAGCCAAGCGTGTGGCACATCTCATGCACAAAGACACCGATGCCGTTAAGCTTCGGCTTAGTCCAGCCCTGAGCTGTCTCTAATCCTGGATAGCCAAGAAGCTCGTTGCTCATGCCATAACGGTAGACTTTCTTTCCGTCGAAAGAGTTGAATCCTGTGTAATAACCCGACTTTGGCCATATTGTAGCCGACGGCACGCCACCCATATTTTCACCATATCCAGCATAATACACATATATCAAATCTACCAATCCATCATTGTCTGCATCATACTGGCTGAAGTCCACTCCGTCCTTGTCTGCTGCAGCACATGCCTCGTTTATAAGTTCATGATACAGGCTGGGGGTGTCGTTGCCGCCTGTATTTGCTCCGTAGTATTCCATTGTCTTCGACATCTTATACGGACCGACCACATCAAACACTGGACGAAATTTACCATTGCTGTTGTCGCTGAAAAACTGTGCCACAGAACCGTAGCTGCTGTACTGTTTCTGTTCCCACGGAGTATATTCCGTAGAGTTCAGCCATGCGTCTATATCACTCTTCCCGTAGGTGAAATCAAGATTCTGATATGACACCATGATGACAAGCGCCTTGGGTGTGCCTGTGTGTGGAAAAGGGTTCTTCACCACAGGCAGCGACTCTGCGCGTCTCACCCGCATCTTCTCATATTCTCTGCGCATCGACTGGCGTTCCTTTTCCGTCATAATGCGCCACACATTCTTCTCCCTGACAACAAGTTCGCCGTGTTTCGTTATATGGTAATGAAAATGCTCGTCGCCACGAAGCATAACGGTTGTTTTCCTGCCGTCAGCCAGTGTCACCTCAAACGGTGTTGCGACGGCTTTCGATGCTCTGATTTCTGTCGAAATCGATGCTATTGCCATAAAAAAGAAAACTGCCACCAGACGCGGGAACAGCATGCCCGTATTTGTTCCCGAAATGCAGGCGTATTTCTTAAGACGGAGTTTATTCATATTCATATTATTCTTTTTTATTTATACGTCCTCCTTGCCGTAAGGACATGATATTTATAGATTCATACGCTTGCAAAGTTACACATTTTAATTTATTATTCAAAGAATTACACTTGCATTTTTTGTTTATTAATATTTGTTTTGTACCTTTGCATCAGATTCAAACATAAGCCATAACCATACATCATGAGAATTAACATTATTGCCGCTGTGGCGCAAAACCGTGCCATCGGCCACAAGAACAAACTGATATATTGGCTGCCTGACGATCTGAAACGCTTCAAACAGCTCACAACTGGGCACACCATTATCATGGGAAGAAAAACATACGACTCGCTACCCAAAGGGGCATTGCCCAACAGACGCAATGTTGTAATCAGCAGCAGCATGACACACATCCCAGGATGCGAGGTGTTCCCATCCATAAAGGATGCCATTGCCTGCTGTGCGCCCGACGAAGAGATTTACATCATAGGCGGAGCATCAATATATGAGCAAACGATTTCTATGGCCGACAGACTATGCCTGACAGAAATAGCCGACACACCAGAAAATGCTGACGCCTTCTTCCCTGACTATAGCGAATGGCACGAAGTGTGGCACGAAAACCATCTGCAAGACGAAAGACACACACACAACTTCAGATTCGCTGACTATGAGAGGGGAGAGGAGGAACAATTATGATGACAACAAAGATAGTCATTTAACCAATTAATCTTTAATACTTTAACTATTACTCATTCAACCTTTAACTTCATAACTATGGAAATTCTATTAGGCCTTTTAATTATTACCATCGGTAGCATTGGAGTCAGTAGTTCTTACATACCAATTAATAAAATAAAGCAATGGTCGTGGGAGAACTTCTGGATGATGCAAGGCATCTTTGCATGGATAGTTTTCCCATTTCTCGGAGCACTTCTTGCGGTCGGCGAAAATCGTTCTCTAATTGACATTTGGACCCAAGGCGGAGCCCTCCAAGCTATTATCTACGGAGTGTTATGGGGCGTTGGCGGACTAACATTCGGACTTGGCATGCGATACCTCGGGGTCGCACTCGGACAAAGCATAGGAATGGGCACATGCTCGGCTTTCGGCACCATACTGCCACCGCTACTTGCTGGCAGCGATTTGTTCCATGGTAAAGGACTGCTACTGCTCATCGGTGTCAGCATCATGATTGCGGGCATATCCATTATCGGATATGCCGGATGTCTGCGCAATAAAAACATGAGCGAAGAGGAGAAACGCGCTGCTATTAAGGATTTTGCACTAACAAAGGGTCTTGTCGTCGCTTTCCTTGCTGGTGCCATGAGTGCATGCTTCAATCTCGGACTCGAGAGCGGCGCACCTATGAAGGAATATGCTGTGACAACAGGTTGCAATGCTCTCTTTGCAGGTCTGCCTGTAATATTCCTCGTAACCATAGGCGGATTCTGCACAAATGCATCCTATTGCATATATCAAAACATTAAAAACAATACCACGCGCGAATATTTCAGCGTTTCTCCTGCCGTTTTCCTAAACAACACCCTTTTCTGCGCTCTTGCTGGCGTACTATGGTACAGCCAGTTCTTCGGACTTGAAACAGGCAAGAGTTTCATTCCGCAAGACAGCACGCTATACGCGTTCTCATGGAGCATACTCATGTCGCTCAACGTAATAGCATCTAATGTATGGGGCATCATTCTGAAAGAGTGGAAAGGTGCAGGTCTAAAGACCATCTGCACGCTGTTGGCTGGACTCGCCGTACTCATTACATCCATCATCGTTGTATCTATTGCCCAGCAATAAAATCATTTTTAAAAAATTCTCTCACAGAATTTTACAAACATAAGAATATGTCTCTGAACGGGAGTTGCGATATAGCAGCTCTCGTTTTTCGTTCCCCGTTGCTCCCAACAGCAATTATAGCTACATCTGAGATTTATTTATGCCATAGGCATGAACACGAAGCACGGAATGAGGGATGACGGGCTGGCATTGTGGCAATTGCGAACAATAATACAGAAAATTTTATATTAATTTTTTTCAAAATGTGACACGCAAGATATAAACGAGTGTTACACAAAGTAGCTGAAGTGTTAAAATGGAACAAAAAAAGGGGGAAAATTGGATATAAGGCATGGAGACATTAACTTTGCAAGAGAAATAACCGCAATTGTTAAAGGATATGAAGAAGACTATTTTACTCTCGCTATGCGCTGCAGCAATATTCAGCGCTGGCACCATGATGA
>JAFPAS010000265.1 GCA_017424205.1 Prevotella sp.
ATTTTCACCGCCATATCTGTATCGTAAATATGCAATCTTATATTTAGTTTGTTATCTTCAGCCATTTGCTATCTCACTTTTGAGAATTGTTCTGCTGCTCTGAGAGCAGTGTTATGCATCTGTCTACATCACGCACAAGTTTGTTTATGCGCTGACGTGTTGCCTCAAGGTCGCCATTGCTCACTTCGAGCATTTTCGCTGTCTTCAGCATGTCGTAATCATGCATAGAAGCATTTGCGAGCGTTTCCATGCTTTTAACGTCTCTCTCCTGAGCAGAAACTCTTTCTTTCATATCATGCAGCTCCTGTCGCATCTCTTTGTATTTGAGAAGCAACTGACGAACTTGCTTTGAAAATTCATATATTTCCTGTTCAGAATATTGCATAACAGATTGTTTTTAGACCACAAATTTACATAAATCCACTGAATTAGCATTATCAACGTTAAATATTTTAACCTTTATTACGATTTAACATACCATTAACTACAAGCCAGGAACGACTCACACAATGGATTCTGTCAATGCTAATAGGATTTTTTTGTTTTTTGCGGCTATCATTATATTGTCGGTCAGAATGGTTTATCCCTTCTGTCCTGGTGCTTTCTCTTTCTTAGCGAGCATCACTAACTGGAACACAAAATTTGTAACCCACGACTGAGAGAAACCGAGTCGTTTTGTGTAGTTTCGTATTCCCACTACGGTCTTCATTGTTGCCGGATCGCTGTAATCGTTTTTGTTAAACAGGTCATTTACAGTCTTTTCGGTCATTGTGCGGAGTGTGCCCTTAAAGAATGAAGGAAGGCGCAACTTAAACTTCATGAGATTGCCCATAAGCATAAGCAAATCCTGTGTGAATGTCTGGAATTGCACGAGATATACCTGCACATCCTGCATGCTGCGGCAGTTCTTCTTAACGCTTGCGTCAATCTCCTTAAAGAATGTCTCGTCAGTGCCATACATTTCGGCAAGCATCTTACGGCATTTTGTCTTCTCGCCTACTCCAAGCTTATTGTTTACGGTTGCAACCTTGAATGTCGACTTGAACATTCGCAAGTCAGGAAGCATCGCAATATTAGTGATTCCTACGTTTGATGCTATTGAAGCCTGAAAATACACACGGATAAGTGTCATGAAATCTTCCATTCCAGGTTCATTCGCCTCTGTCTTCTTTCCAAATAATTTATTTAAAATTCCCATTTTTTGTCTATTTATATTATGAATTTCTACCGCAAAATTAGTGTTTTTTTATGGATTACGCAAGAAATCATTGTTGTATTATAAAATAAATGCAAAAAATTTGTTTATTTAGTTGTTTTTCTGTAAATTTGCAAGACATTTAATGCAACACAAGTGTTTTTGTAAGGTTTTGCTGCGATATGCAGTTAGCTGAATAATTAACATCTACTGAGGTATGACACATGGTAATCTGACAAATGGAAGCAAGATTATTTTTCTTGCAATAACCATTTTTGACATATTGCTTGCGAACATTACGTATTATGTAATTGTTAACTGTGGATATTTCACTGTTCCTGATGCTATCATTGGCAAAGAACTGAATGGTGTAATCTGCGCCACGATTGCTGCCCTCATTGGTGTTATGACGTATGGCAATCTGATATACCAGCAACGCATTAGTGTGCCAAACGTAATATCAAGAGTTTTTCGGCATGCCTTTGTGCAAGCACTGGCTATTATGGCGCTGACACGCATGATGGTTGACTCTTCGCAGAGCATCCTGCGTTTATCTGCGATATATTTGTGCGCTTATTTCACTCTTCTGCTTATCACACGCTTTATTGAGCGACAACTGCTGAACGCATTGCGCCGCATGGGTCATAACAAACACTCTGTGGTGTATATCGGCAGCGATCCTGCCGTCGTGAACGTATATAACGACATGATGAGCTCTGCCGCTATGGCATATAACATTGTAGGATATTACGCTAACCATAAGCTTAAGAACTGTCCGGAAGACCTGAAGCATCTCGGCACACGCAAGGATTTGATGGCGGCTATAGCAAGAGGTGAGCGTCCATTCACGGCTGATGAGGTGTACTACTCACTGATTCCGACAAGCCCGGAAGACGAAGTAAACCAACTGATTAACTACTGCGACAAGAATATCATACAGTTCTACCTCATTCCTCGAATCCTGTCTAATCTAAGCATGGAGTTTACTCCGCTGCAGATAGGACACATGACATTCTTCACGAATCACACAAACAACATCAACCGTCTGGACAACAGAATTCAGAAACGCGCCTTTGATGTGATATTTTCATTTATTGTGTGTCTTTGTCTCATACCGATTATTCCGATTATATGCATTATCATAAAGATGCAGAGCACCGGGCCGCTGTTCTTCAAGCAGAAGCGAACAGGACTTAATGGCGAAACATTCTGGCTGTATAAGTTCCGCTCAATGCATATCAACGAAGAAGCTGACACTCTGCAGGCAACAAAAGACGACCCAAGAAAATTTCCTTTCGGCGAATTTATGAGGAAGACGAATATAGACGAGCTGCCTCAATTCCTGAATGTGCTGAAAGGCGATATGAGTATTGTGGGACCTCGTCCGCACATGCTCTTCCATACAGAGATGTATCTGGATGTCATATCGAAATACATGGTGAGACATTTCTCTAAGCCTGGCATCACAGGATGGGCGCAGGTAACAGGATATCGAGGAGAGACAAAAGAGCTTTGGCAGATGGAAGAACGCATAAAGCGCGATATATGGTATAATGAGAACTGGTCGTTCAAACTTGACCTTGAAATCATCTTCCGCACTGCAGTTCAGATTTTTAGCCCTAACAAGAATGCATATTAATAGTCAGGACACATTGTCTGCTGCCTGCCGTTTCACTATCTGAAAATAATATAGCAGGAACATGTGCGGGCACAAAATTTCATGTCTGACAACAAAAAACATATAAATAACTATAGAGAATGAAAGGAATAGTGTTAGCAGGCGGTTCGGGAACACGTCTGTATCCGATAACTAAGGGTATAAGCAAGCAGCTCATACCAATATTCGACAAGCCAATGATATACTACCCTATATCTGTGCTGATGAATGCCGGAATAAGAGAGATTCTCATCATCTCGACACCGACTGACCTACCCTACTTCAAACGATTGCTTGGCGACGGCAGCGACATTGGCGTAACTTTCGAGTATGCCGAACAGCCATCACCTGACGGGCTTGCACAGGCTTTCATCATCGGCGAGGACTTTATTGGTGACGACACAGTTTGTCTTGTTCTCGGCGATAACATCTTTCACGGAGTGGGATTCGAGAAGGTTCTGCAGCAAAGCGTCTTGAATGCAGAAGAAGGCAAGGCAACTGTCTTCGGATACTGGGTAAATGACCCTGAGCGATATGGTGTGGCAGAATTTGACAGCGAGGGAAACTGTCTCTCTATCGAGGAGAAACCTGCCTGCCCTAAGTCAAACTATGCGGTTGTCGGATTATACTTCTATCCTAACTCTGTAGTTGAAATAGCAAAGAACATCAAGCCGTCTGCACGTGGAGAATTAGAAATAACTACTGTCAATCAGACGTATCTCAACCAGCAGAACTTAAAGGTGCAAACTCTTCCACGAGGATTTGCATGGCTTGACACCGGAACTCACGATTCGCTTGCTGAAGCCTCAACTTTCATTGAGGTGATAGAGAAACGACAAGGACTTAAAATAGCTTGTCTGGAAGAAATCGCATATAACAACAAGTGGATTACTGCAGATAAACTCAGAGAAGTGGCTCAGCCAATGATAAAGAATGCTTACGGGCAGTATCTACTCAATCTGCTGAAAGAATAAGTTGGATTTCATCCTGCCTTTTTCCGCTAAGGCAGAACCCGAACAAACTTGGTTCTGTTCTTCTGGCTTATTCAAAACGTTTTTCTTGCATACATAATAATGTACCAAGGAAAAGACAACATTGAACGTTAACATCAAACGCTCATCTTTCACTGATAATCCGTTACAGCGTTACAGTGTTACAGTTGAAAATGGAGAGTAAAAAC
>JAFPAS010000266.1 GCA_017424205.1 Prevotella sp.
ACTATGCTGCCCGCAACAGTTCGGACGCTGTGCTAAATAAGGAACAGCGTGATAGAATCAAAAAAATGATAGAAAAATATATTTTATCACAGAAAGATAACTAACTGATTATCAATTGATAATTTGCTGATAGAAGATTGCTAAGAAATTAGCAGTCTTCTTTTTTTATCCCCCATTGTGTTGTAGTACCTTTGCATCGTCATCCTGACAATGATGCGTTCACGGTGAGCCATCGGGCAGCGGGATGACAGAAAAAAGACAATGGAAACAAAAATTCTAAAAGTAGTGCGACAAGGCGAGGCCTTCAGCATTCCGAGTAGCAAAAGTGAGAGCGGACAGACGCAGAAATGCAGCATCGTGCTGCGAGAACTGGGAGGCTCACGCTATGAAAACGAGTATGCGTGTACGATGCTGGGTGTGCTGGCAGAGTGCAGATTCTATGAGGGCGACATCGTGGCAGCAACACTGCGCTTCTCTACACGCGAATATCAAGGACAGATTTTCCAGGAGATTCTTGCTTCTGATATCGTGAAAATCAACTAACCCACACACATTTATTAATTTCTGAGTTGGAGCTGAAGAGGATATTCTCGAGTAAATGGCCAAAGATTCTGAAAACTTCTTCTCGCAAAAACAACATTCAGAAATGAAAAACAGAATTTTCATCGACAATCTCCAAATGGAGACCCAAACAGTGTTCACAGAAAACGGTAACATCAATATTTTTCCATGTGATTTTGAACTGGGGCAGCACATTGTGGCGCGAGGCATGACCGAAGCAAGCCAGAAAGGACGCATGGTGACCGCCGACGACGGCACAAGCCGCTTCACACCATACGCCAAGGACAGCGGCAGCCGCTACACAACGCTCTTCCGCACGGCTCACGGCGAGGTGAAGCAGACGAGAGGCAGCATCATCTGCCAACTGCGATTCCCAAAGCGACTGGGCAAGGCAAACATAGAGAAACTCTTCATGGAAGAGAGCAGCGAGCAAGCAGCATACCTCAAGACACGCCGAACCGAGACGCAATGGTAATTTCTTCCTGACGAACGTAATCAAAAAAACGAACAAAATACGATTATTCACATGAGTGTTTACACTATATACTACAAGGACGGGGCGAAGATGATGCGCCCTGTCCTCACACGAGACGAATATATTGCGCTGCGCGGAACGGAGAAGCAACAGGCAATACTCCAGAGCGTGCGCAAGGGTGACGAGCGGCAGAAGCACCGCCTCATGCAGATGAACTATTCGTGTCTGCCTAATGACGACGGAACGCTGAAGGGAAGCGAACGGATGAGCAGAAGCGTGGCAATGGATATCGACTTTAAGGCTCCCAATGGGCTTGCTGCTGACGAGCAACAGGCATGGCTGAAGGAGCAAATGGCGCGGCTGCCAGAACTGGTGCTGAAGAAAAAAGACGAATTGGGCTTGCTGCTCCTTGAACGCAGTGCCACAAAGGGATATCATCTGGTGTTCTGCCGTCATGAAGATCTCTCGCAGGAAGATAACCTGCTGTGGGCAAGCCGTCTGCTCGGTGTGGAGTTTGACTCACAGGCAAAGGATATAACACGCGTGTTCTTCACAACAACAGCCGACCCCGAAGAGCTGCTCTTCATCGACGACAAGATATTCGATGCCACACCCGCAGAGCAAAATTCTGTTACAGCGTTACAGTGTTACAGTTCAAAAGATAACAGTGCAGAGATATCAGAACCAGCAGCTTCTGCCTGCTACGACTCAGAGGTGAAGTATAACGGAATGTTGTTCAGCGACATCATAGAGAAATACTGGGAACTCTTCAACAACGGCAAGAAACCATCAGAGGGCGACCGCAACGCACTGACCTTCGAACTGGCGGTGACACTCAGATGCATCTGCGCCTACTCGCAGGAGAAACTGATGCAGGTGATTCCTAACTACTGGCAGAAACCTGACGGAACATGCCATGCAGAAGATGAGGCAGAATGGCGCAAGACAATAGAGAATGCGCTGAAAGAGCCGAGGAAAGGTATGCCGTACAGATTGAAGCAGGTATTGCTGACGCTGAAAGAGCAGAAGGGCGTGAAGGCGTGTGGAGGCACCTTGACAGCACCGCCGCCGATGCCAAAGAAACTGCCTCCGCTGCTACGGCTGCTCACGAAGAATGTGCCCTGTCTCTATAAGCCTGCTGTGGCTAATGCCGTATTCCCTGCGCTCGCTGCTCATCTGCACGGAGTGAAGTTCCGCTACTGGGACAATGTGGAGCATGAGGCGACATTTATGAGTGTGCTGATAGGACGGCAGAGCATCGGAAAAGGCTCTATAAGAAAACCAATAGAGTATATCATGGAGGATATACGCCAGCGAGACATCCCTAACCGACAGCGTGAGGCAGAATGGAAACAGAAGAATCCGGGCGCTAGGCAGAAGAAAGACCCGCGCCCGAAGGACATATGCATACAGATGCTGATAGACAATCTGACTGATGCCGTCTTCAATCAGCGCATAGTTGATGCACACAACAACGGAGAGCGATACATCTATACCATCGTCGATGAGTTAGAGGCGTTAAGAAAGGTCACATCAAAAGGTTCGGTAGACGAGGTGGGGTTGCTGATACGCAAAGCGTTCGACAACTCGCTGGCAGGACAGGAGCGCGTGGGTGCTGACTCCGTAAGCGGCATAGCACCGCTGCGATGGAATTTCAACGCTTCGACAACACCGCCTAACGCACGGAAATTCTTCTGCAAGATGGTGAACGACGGTACAGTGAGCCGACTGGACATCGCTACCATCATCAATGCCAATGACGACGATGACGAAGCACCCGTTATGGGAATTTATGACCATACATTCGCGCAAGAGCTGAAACCATACATTGAACGCCTTAGCCGTGCCAACGGAATGATAGAATGTGCTAAAGCGAAGAAACTGGCACTTGAAATGCGAGCAGAAAATCACGACACATCCAAACTCTATGACAGCGAAGCGTACAGAGTGTTCAGTTACCGTGCCAACGTGATTGCATGGCTGAAAGGCATGGTGCTGTATGTGGCTCACGGTGAAAGATGGAGCAACGAAATTGCAGATTTCGTGCGATGGACGGAGCAGTATAACCTGTGGTGTAAAATGCTCTATTTCGGTCAGCAACTGGAAAGGGAGCTGCGCGAGGAAATGGAGATTCAACTGCAGTCAGGACCTCAGAATCTGCTCGAACTGCTGCCAGACGAATTCACAAAAGAGCAGTATCGTCAGATGCGGCAGAGTCAGGGCAAAAAGGGTGACGGCGAG
>JAFPAS010000021.1 GCA_017424205.1 Prevotella sp.
CCGCCTTCTGCTCCTGGGAATGCAGGAATCTTTGCCTGTGGAAGGTCTGTTGGACGACCTGCCCAAGGTACATAAGGACGACCTTCTGCAGCCTCTTTCTTTACGATAGGCTCTGCTTTAGCCCATACTTCTGCCTGATGCTTTGCCCAAGCTTTCTGCATAGAGTCAACTCGTGCTTTCGCAGCTGGTGTGAGCTGTGGATACTGTGCATAAGTTGTTCCGAAACCGAACGCTAAAAGCGCCAGCAACATTAATTTCTTTTGCATGTCTTTTTTTAGTTAAATTTGTTATAGTGTTTATTGTTATTTTTTTCAGAATTTCTAGATTCTCTAGAGATTCTAGACTATCTAGACTATCTAGATTATCTAGAGCTTCTAGGTTATCTAGAGCTTCTAGGCTATCTAGAACATCTAGATTATCCCCCTCTACTCAAAAGTAAACTTGCCGACATCCTGCAGCGTGATGCGCTGACACTTTGGCGACACTACATTCTTAAATGTCACCTCGTCTACCGGAGACTCTGGCAAACCTATCGCCTTAATGAAGTCGTTGCAGTTGTCTATCATGATATCCTTGAAATGGATATTGCGGAAACATGGTGTCAACACACCGCCGCTAACACCGCCGCGACCTGGCAGAGGACCGCCGAAATACTTCTGCTCTTCAGCTGTCACACCTTCTGGATAACGCTCAGCAAACTTGCCGACGTATGTGCGTGATCCGAGCATGTCCCAGTAGATGGCGCGGGTCTTAGGATATTTCATGCGTACTCGCTCAAAGTGGAGGTTCTCACCGCCACCGCCACGAGGACGGCGGGTCTTGAAGTAGATGCCGTATTTTGAGTCTTCAATTACTACATCGTGCATATAGACATTCTTCACGCCTGCTGCTGTCTCTGAACCTACTGTCAGTCCGCCTACACCACGCTTTGCTACGCAATAGCGGATAACGACATTCTTTGTAGGGCGTGCCTTCTTCACGCCGTCCATGCCACGACCTGCCTTCAGCGTGAAGCAGTCGTCGCCACAGTCGAGCGAGGTGTATTCTATCAATGCATTGACAGAGGAGTCGATATCGATGCCGTCTGTGCGGGCTATGCCGTGGCTGTTTACTGTCACGCCGCGGATGATGATATTCTCGCAATAGACAGGAACAATATTCCAGAAGATTGATGCCTCGAGCGTCACACCCTCAAGCAGCACGTTCTTGCTGTTCATCGGGCCGAAGAATACTGGCAGACAGAGTGTGCCGTAATAGCGGCCGTTGGCGTTCTGCACTGGCTTGTCGGCCATCGGCTCAAAACCGAATGACTGACGGGTACGGCTGCCGTCGAACACGCGTTCGCTGAGCGGCACGTTCTGAACGGCGTCTGGTATGCCTGCCATAGTGATATCAAGCAATTCGCAGTCGCGTGATGGTGCTACAAGCTTACCCTTGCCCACAACAGCGATATTCTCTGCTCCGTCAGCATAAATCATTGCGCCCGGACCATAGATATCTACGCCTTCATTGCGGCATGGCACTGCTGGCAGATAATCTTTTACGTCGCCTGAGAAATGGAGCTCTGCGCCTTCGTCTATCTGAAGGCAGATATTGCTCTTCAGCGTGATACGGCCTGAATGCCACTTGCCTTTCGACAGCACTACAGTGCCGCCACCCTTCTTTGCCAACTGGTCGATGGCTTTCTGTATGTCTTTGCCTTTCTTCAGCACTACCTTACGGTCAGGGAACTGTGGACGCTGCAGCTGCGGCATATCGAACGGAGCACTGATTGGCTCTATCTCTGCTGGCATTGGTTTCATGGTGTCTTGAGCAGAGGCTGTAACTGCCACTGCAAACAGCACAAATGCTGCAAGCATCTTATGAAGACGACGCAACTTAAAAGAATAAGATGTGTGAGTGATGTGCATAGTATTAATAGGTTTTAATATTGTTAGTGATCAGCTAATGATTGGGGTCTGTCTACATCAACAGAATGGTTGTCTATGTACGAAAAATGGTTTATCGCTGTATAACCACCAGCGCATTTCTTCTTACTGCAAGCAACACTATATATGCGTAATCATTGATTACGATTGCAAAGTTAATAATTTTTTCTGTTATATGAATGTATATATTTGCAAACAAACTATAAAAGCAACGTAAAAACAAATATTTACCCCTGATTAAGCAAGAGAATGCACCTCAATGCGTGTAAGATGAAAGAGCAAAGGAGAAAGATGAAAGCAAAGCTTCGTCAGTTTGAGCTGCATACGTCAAACATAGCACGAGCGCAAATAGCGAATGATGATTCTCAGAATACTCAGAATACTCAGAATACTCCGACCACTCTGACTACTCCGACTACTCCGACCACTCCGATTACTCTGACTACTCCGATTACTCCGACTACTCCACCCACTCCGACTACTCCGACTACTCCAACAATAAAAAAAAATGCCACCGGACAAATGTCCGATGGCATATATTATTTATTTTGGATATAATCCTAAGATTTCAGCAACTGATTAC
>JAFPAS010000267.1 GCA_017424205.1 Prevotella sp.
ATATCTTGTTTTTTTTTATTAATTTTGCAAGCAAAACCAAATAAGATATGTCAGAAAGAGCAAACTTTAAGAATACGTTAGGACTGATTCTTGCCACAGCAGGTTCGGCTGTGGGTTTAGGAAATATATGGCGTTTCCCGTATATGGCAGGAGAGAACGGTGGTGCTTCATATATTGTTATATATATATTCTGCATTCTCCTGTTCGGCATTCCGTGCATGGTTAGTGAGTTTATTATCGGACGCCACTCGGCTTCAAATACAGCACGTGCCTATCGTAAGATGGGAAACAAGTGGTGGTCTATAGTCGGACTTGTGAGCGTAATCACAGGATTCCTCATCACATGCTATTATGTAGTAGTGTGCGGATGGTGTTTGCAGTATTTTTATGCTACGATTGTAGGCGAACTCAATGGAGATGTAAACTATTACATACAGTATTTCAAGGACTTCTCTGCCGACCCGCTGAAGCCAATACTATGGGCTGTAGTCTTTATGGCTGCCACATATTACATCGTCATCCATGGTGTGCGTGGTGGCATAGAGCGTGCTTCAAAGGTAATGATGCCTGCACTATTCATACTGCTGCTAGTCATTGTTGTAGCGTCATGCCTTCTGCCTGGTGCAGAAAAAGGCATAGCTTTTCTTTTTATGCCAGATTTTTCGAAAGTAACAGGCAGCACCCTCATCGATGCTATGGGGCAATCATTCTATTCGCTTTCTATAGGCATGGGATGCATATGCACCTACGCCAGTTATTTTTCGCGCCGCACCAATCTGACAAAGTCTGCTGTACAGATAGGCGTCATTGATAGTATGGTGGCTATTCTTGCCGGATTGATGATATTCCCAGCAGCATTCTCTGTCGGCGTGCAGCCCGATAGCGGTCCTTCGCTCATATTCATTACGCTGCCTAATGTTTTCCAGCAGGCATTCGCGTCTATGCCATTCGTTGGCATAATGGTGTCCTTTGCATTCTATGCCCTGCTTGCTTTAGCCGCACTCACATCACTTATCTCACTCTATGAAGTCAATACTGCATTCTTTCAAGAAGAGCTGAAGATATCAAGAAAGAAGAGTGCCACCATTGTTACCGTCGGAACTGGTGTGATAGGCGTCTTCTGTTCGCTGTCTCTCGGTGCAGTCGACTGGCTCACCATTGGCGGAATGACACTCTTCGACATTTTCGACTATTTCACCGGACAGATATTCCTTCCTGCTGTAGGCTTCTTCTCATGCCTATTCATCGGCTGGTACGTTCCAAAACAAATAGTGAAAGACGAATTTACCAATTGGGGTACGCTGCGCAGCACGCTCTTTGGCGTATTCATGTTTTGCGTACGTTTCCTCTGTCCTGCAGGCATCCTGCTCATATTCCTTAACCAGTTAGGACTTCTCCCACTCTGATGCTACGCAATTTATTCTATATAGTGAAACACGACAGACAGACACTTCTGTGTTTGTTTGTCGTGTTTCTTGCTACTATAGTGCTTTTCTTCGGTGGCGATAGCCAGCCTCTCGCAGCCATCACCTCTGCAGATTCATCGTCGCAGGCTGTTGCGTTGCAGCGTTCTCCGAAATCGGAGGGCGGATATGCTGTCAAGGGCAAGACTGTCAGGCTGACATCATTCGATCCGAATACAGCCGACTCTACTCAGCTGCTCGCACTCGGACTCACTCCGTGGCAAGTGAGAAATATCTACCGTTATCGTGCTGCTGGCGGCGTATATACCTGTCCGGAGGATTTTGCGCAACTATACGGACTGACTGTAAAGAAATACCGTGAACTACTGCCGTACATCCGTATCTCAGACGACTATCGCATGGCGGCTGACGTATATAAGCGGCCTTCCAGACATTATGGCTCACATGCTGGAGCCAATCAGCGTAGCTCATTCTCGCAAACGACAGGAGGCGACTCGTCGGCTACAACAGCGGCAGCGCAAAGGCGTGTCAGTCAGAATACAGGGATGTATTATCCATCGAAACTTAAGCCAGGCGAAACAATTTCTCTAAACACGTCTGACACACTAGAGCTTCGCCGTGTGCCAGGCATCGGACCATATTTCGCACGCAAGATAGCAAGATACCGCACCCGCTTAGGCGGTTTTGTGTCATGTGACCAGCTTCTGGAGATACAGGATTTCCCTGAGTCGGCACTGCCGTATTTCGCTGTTGAGGGAGATGCTGTGTCTTCAGTCAGACGGATAAATATTAACACCGCCACATCAGAAGAGTTGCGCCGGCATCCTTACATATCTTTTCTTATGGCACGCCAGATTATGGACTACAGGCGTCTGCGCGGCAAGGTGACAGACCTTGATGACTTTCGCTTGCTGCCAACATTTACAGAGGATGTTATCAGAAAACTACGGCCGTACATAGAATATTAATGCATCGGGATATATAAATTTAACTACGGCAGAATGAAAATTTATCAAACATTCTGCCGTAGTTCGCAAATTATTGCTTATCTATTTTATAGATAATAATTATTCCGTATCTGATTGATACACAAATAGCGAATGCTATGATAGAATGTTGTTGGTAATGATTTGGCGACTTCGAGATTGCACCAATTTCCAGCATTATGCTTTGTCACACAACTCTGATACAAAATAGCCAAATTCCTTGATTGAGCAAAGAGTTTGGCTACTTCTTAAACTATGTCCTATTAATAATCCATTTTCCTGAGTTTCCGCCTTTACGAATCAATACGCCTTTTTCTCGCAATTGGTCTGTTATCTTTCTAACTTGACGTTCACTGATTTTTAATCGTCTAGAAAGTTCTGCTCTTGAAATTGAGGGGGTTTCCTTTATTGCCTCCAATAGTTTCTCTTCGTCCGTTGGAACATATTGGAACGCTGTTGGATCATCGTTGGAACGCTTTGGATCACCTTCTTCATTTACACGCCAAATGA
>JAFPAS010000268.1 GCA_017424205.1 Prevotella sp.
CTGCACATCTGCACTGGAGCAGTAACTTATTGAGGATGAGGATGTTTAAGACTGTGCAAATGATGTGCAGATGGTGTGCAGATAGCCGCAAACGAAATAACGTTGTAAATCACTTGTAAACCGCATTACAATTTATATTCCTGCCTGTTGATATTCACTCTCCATGCGGCAGGATATGTAGAGTGCGGATGAAACGTTGATGTTTAATGGCTAATTGGTCTTTTTTAATTAATAAAACAAGCAAAACCACCAAAATAATGTTTTAAATGTTTTACAGGTTTTGTTTATGAAAAATAAAACAAGCAAAACCACCAAAACAAAATTGTGTCTTAAAGAACCAACACTGACAACAGGGGACAACATAATTCTTTCTAAAGGAAAAAGAGTTTTAAGTGTTTTAAAAGTTTTGTTTATCTTAGATTGCGAATTTACAGATTTAATAAAATATGAGGATTCCTTCGGTATCTCCACAAGATACCATTGTAATATTAATAAAGTAACAGGAAAACTGAAAGCAGAAAGCGAAGCTTTGTCAGCATGAGCAGCGGACATCAAACGGAAAGTGGAAAGGAGAAATATAATCTACACCAATCTGCACGCTATCTGCACAGCCTCAAACACTCTATCCATCAGCAGGTTACGTCGTCTGTGCAGATGTGCAGATATATTTTAAAAAACAAAGTATATAGGGATGTTTAAGGGTTAAGGGTTAATTCTGCGAGTAAGTGAGAGGGGAATCAGCGAAGCCAAAGGTTAATGGTTAACGTTTAATGTTTAAGGGCTAAAGGCTAATGTTACGAACAACTGTTGTCATGAATAAAAGCGTTATTTCACGTATAATTTCCGATAATTTAACGTTAAACATTTAATACATAAACAAATCACTCGTTTACTTGTTTCTTGTCTACTTGTCTACTAATTTTTTTATTCTTTTAATTTATGAACAATTTATGGATATTCGTGTTAATCCTTTCCTCTTCCGCTTTCCACTTTGCCAGCATGTGCTGTTCGCGCACCAAACGGTAAGAGCTATGCCCTTACTGCATTTGACGTCCGCTGCACATGCTGACGAAGCTTCGCTTTCATCTTTGCTCATTTGCCAGCATGTGCTGTTCGCGCACCAAACGGCAGAAGAACAGAGCAAAGAGCAAAGATGAAAGTGATACCGTTATCATAAAACTTTCAGTTTTCCGTTTTCATCTTTCCACTTTCCGTTTGACGTTCGCTGCTCAAGCTGACGAAGCTCCGCTTTCATCTTTGCTCTGTTTTCTGTGTTAAATGCTTGGCAGAATGAAAAGATATTTGTAATTTTGCATCCGCATACGGAAATTCCCTCTTTGAGGGAACGTAGGCAAGTAAACGAATAGACTTGCAGATAGGTAATGATTATTACAGAACATACAGATATACAACATCAGACATCGGCGGCAGTGGCGGTGGTCGGACTTTTTGATGGAGTCCATCTTACGCATATGAAGGTTATGAGTGAGGCGGTAGGCATGGCACATGCTACTGGTGCGCAAACCATTGCCGTGATTTTTCGTGCGGCAGAGCAGACATGCCTGACTACACATGACGAGCAGATGCAGATTCTGGAGCAGTGTGGTGCTGACATCTGCGTGATTGCACCGTCTCCATCAACTGACACCCTGCCAGAAATGGTGCGGGGTCTGCTAAAGGAACGACTCTGTGCTACGGATGTCTTTCTGGCTGATACTGACTGGACAGATGATTCGCAATCAGAGATTGAGTATATGTTGGCGGACAGCTGTGAAAGAGAAAACATCAGGCTGCATACATCCGCCCCTGTATGTATCAATGGCACCGAGGTAAACCGCTTTGCTATTTGTGAGCAATTGATAGCAGGCGATGTGGCTGGCGCGATGCGTATGCTTGGCCGCCCATATATGCTCTCAGGCATTGTTGTTGGCGGACAGCGCAAAGGAAGGGAATTGGGATTCCCAACTGCCAACATGTCGCTTTCGGGCATACAGAAGATAATTCCTCGTCGTGGTGTATATGCTACGGAGGCTTCAATCGGAACATTAGGAAAACGATATTCGGCAATGACAAACATTGGCATGCGTCCGACATTCGACGGCAACAGCATGACTGTAGAGACGCATCTTTTCGATTTCTCTGAGGATATATACGGTGAGAACCTATATGTGTCGTTTGTCTGTCATGTCCGTGACGAACGCCGCTTTGAAAGTGTGGCAGACCTCGTCAGCCAGTTGCAGGCGGATGAGGCGATAATTAGAGGACGGAATAAGGAGAAAGCGAAGCTTCGTCAGCTTGAGTAGCGAACAGAAAGGTGAAAACTGGAAACTCATGACCTCACGACCTCACGACCTCATAACCTCACGACCTCATAACCTCACAACCTTACACCCTCATAACCTCATTAACATTACAACCAATTAAACAATATATATATGGACCTTATACCAAGTTTTGCAGTTGATCATACAAATCTGCAGCCAGGCATATACGTTTCACGACAGGATATCGTGGGCGGAGAAACAGTAACAACATACGACATACGTATGACTGCTCCGAATCAGGAGCCTGCCATGCAGCCGTCGGCAATACACACCATAGAACATATCGTGGCTACATTCTTGCGCAATCACAACGAATGGAAAGACCGTATAGTCTATTGGGGACCAATGGGGTGTCTGACTGGCAATTACCTCATAGTCAAGGGCAGTTATCCATGTGAGGAGATACGCCAGTTGATGCTCCAGGCTTTTCAGCATGTGTGTGACTATGACGACGTGGTGCCAGGCACAACGCCTGCAACATGCGGCAACTGTACTCTGCACGACCTGCCAATGGCAAAATGGGAGGCACGCCGCTATGTCGGACGCCTCACCACAGTATTCTGCTGCGACTATCCAGGCGTAGAACGTCCGACAGACACCAGTGGAAGACAATTCTTCGATGCGTAACTCAGGCAAGACCATGAGTCTGACAAAAGACGAACTGCTCAGTCTTGTTCGTGACGGTGCTCCTGCCATGTCGCTGAGCCAGAAAATACGCCTTGTGGCATTGCTCAGTATGCCTGCTATGATAGCCCAGTTGTCGTCGGTTGTCATGCAGATAATCGATGCTTCGATGCTAGGTCATATAGGTACGCTTGAGGCTGCTGCCGTAGGACTTGTATCGACAACGATCTGGCTCTTCGGCGGACTTGGCTCGGGTTTTGTCACAGGATTCTATGTTCAGGTGGCGCACAAAGTGGGCGCCAACGACTATAAGCGTGCGCGTAGCATTATACGTCAGGGCATTCTTTGCAGCTTGGGCTTCGGCATGCTGCTGGCGTGTGCCGGACTGCTTATTGCTCCGCATCTGCCGTCTTGGCTTGGAGCTGGTAGCGAGATACATGCTGACGCTACGGCATACTTCAGCATAATCGCCATGTCTATGCCCGTGATGATGCTCAATTCGCTTGCCGCAGGCAGTTTGCGGTGCAGCGGTAACGTGAAGACACCAAGCATGCTCAATGTCATGATGTGTGCGCTGGATGTAGTATTCAATTATCTGTTCATATTCATTCTCGGATACGGTGCTGTCGGTGCAGCGCTCGGCACAGTGACAGCCATAGCTATCACCATGTGCTGCATGATGTATTCGCTTGTGGCTCGTGACCGTAACCTGCGATTCTCGCTTGATATGCGTCAGCGCTTCAAGCCCCACTGGGATACGCTGTCGAATGTGCTGCGTATCGGTACTCCAATTAGTCTTGAGAAGGGAGTGATGTCAGGTGCGCAGGTTGCGATATCAGGCATTATCGCCCCGATGGGCAGCACTGCCATAGCCGCTAACACATTTGGTATAAATATAGAGAGTCTGTGCTATATGCCAGGCTACGGTGTGGGCGAGGCGGCAACAACGCTGGTGGGGCAGAGCATGGGTGCTCGGCGCACTGACCTTATGCGCAGCTTCGCGTGGATTTCGCTGTCGTTTGGCATGGCTATCATGATTTTAATGGGCATTGTGATGTGGGTGTTTGCACCAGAGATGATGCGTATAGTGACATCAGATGCCAATGTTGTCAGTCTTGGCACTGAGATTCTGCGTATAGAGGCGTGGGCAGAGCCATGGTTTGCAGCATCGATAGTGGCTTACGGCATATTTGTCGGAGCTGGCAAGACGTTAGGTTCCAGTGTGCTGAACCTTGTCAGCATCTGGGGTGTGCGACTCACATTAGCACTTGTTCTTGCGCCAACGATGGGTTTGCAAGGTGTATGGATTGCAATGGCGATAGAGCTGACGTTCCGCGGCATAGCCTTTATTGTTAAGCTGACAGGCAAGGGATGGAGCGAAGGAAAGAGCAAGGTGTAATGGTTAAGGGTTAACGTTTAATGTTTAATGGTTAAGGGTTAATGTTGACGTTTTCAGTTTTCCACTTTCCGTTTTTCCGTCCGCTGCTCATGCTGACGAAGCCTGCGGCTTTGCAAGTTGGGATTATAAACAAATACAATGGAAATAATAAAAGATAAAGAATTTGGGGGCGAACGCCCGCTATATGGATTGCATGACGCGCATCTGCAGAATGTGGTCATACATGTAGGCGAGTCGTCGATAAAAGAGTCTGGAAATATAACTGCGGAGAATTGCCGGTTTGAAGGAAAATATGTCTTCTGGGAAACGGACGGCTTTTCTGTTACCGACTGCCATTTCACCGAAAGTGCGCGTTCGAGCTTGTGGTATTCACGAAACTGCCGTATGCTGAACTGCCGCGTGGAGGCTCCGAAACTATTCCGTCGTATGGACGGTATATACGTTGAGAATACAGATTTTCCTAACGGCGAGCAGTATCTGTGGGACTGCAAGAATATCGTGCTGAAGAATGTCACGATAGACAACTGCGACTATGCCTTTATGCACAGCGAGAATATTCGCATAGATCATTACAGACAGAGCGGCAACTATGCATTCCAGTATGCTCGCAATGTAGAGATACACAATGCTGTGATTGATTCGAAGGATGCTTTCTGGGAGGCAGAGAATGTTACGGTATATGATAGCGAGATAAACGGAGAGTATCTGGCTTGGTATGGCAAGAATATACGTCTCGTCAGATGCCATCTTACAGGCGAGCAGCTGCTATGCTACGTTGATGGACTTGTGCTTGAGGACTGCACCTTCGGCAGCGATGCAAATCTTCTCTTTGAATATTCTTCTGTCAGCGGAACGATAAAGGGTGATGTGGTGAGCATCAAGAATCCCACGACAGGAACGCTGCAAATTGAGGGAGAATGCGGCGAATTCATCATCGACGAAAACCAGAAACAACCTGCCGACTTTGTGCTTGTGTAACGATAACGACAACGAGCAAAGCCGAAGGCTTCGCCAACATGAGCAGCGAACGTCAAACGAAGCACGGCATAGTCGTGCCGTTTGGTGCGCGAATAGCGAATGCTGGCAACAGAGAACGTAAACGATAACCTTTAACCTTTAACCCTTAACCCTTAAACTCACGACTTCATAACCTAAAAACTATGATACATGATTTTAATAAACCTGTAGACCGCTTCGGTACTAACAGTGTGAAGCATGACGAAATGCCTGACCGCGACACAATAGCGCTATGGGTGGCAGATATGGATTTTGAGACGGCGCCAGTTATACGCCAAGCCCTGCAGAAACGTATGGAGCATGGATGCTACGGATATACATTCGTGCCAGAATCATATTACCAGGCTTCGATAGACTGGTTTGGCAGACGTCACGGATGGCAGACGCAGCGTGAGTGGTATATCTATACCAGCGGTGTGGTGCCTGCACTCTCGGCTATAATCAAGGGCGTGCAGATACATCAGAACCACAATCAGGCTGATGAGATGAAGGTGCTTGTGCAGACACCTGTATATAACTGCTTCTTCTCATGCATAAGAAATAGCAGATGTGAGATGGCAGAAAACCGACTGGTGTATAGTGGTAATACATACACCATAGACTGGGAGGATTTTGAAACGAAATGTGCCGACCCCGCAGTGAAGATTTTCATTCTGTGCAATCCGCATAATCCTGCCGGACGAGTGTGGAGCCGTGAGGAGCTGGTGCGCATGGGAGAGATATGCCAGCGCTATGATGTCTTTGTAATAGCCGATGAGATACATTGCGAATTTACTAACGATGTAGCTTATACACCGTTTGCTTCAGTTTCTGACACACAGTGCGCTGTCTGTGTGTCTCCATCGAAAGCATTCAATATCGCAGGCCTGCAGATTGCAAATATTATCGTGCAGAACGACAGC
>JAFPAS010000269.1 GCA_017424205.1 Prevotella sp.
AGTGCCTAATGGATGGTATGATTTCTGGCGAGGACTCAACGAGGCTGAACCATTCATAAAGCCAGAGCGCAATAAGGTGACCGACAATTTCCTTCTCTATTTCACCAGCGGAACGACAGGCGAGCCGAAGATGGTAATGCACGACTATTCATATCCTCTTGCACATATCATAACAGCAAAATACTGGCATAATGTACATGAAGGCTCATTGCATCTCACGCTTGCAGATACAGGATGGGGCAAAGCCGTGTGGGGCAAGTTCTACGGACAGATGCTTTCTGGTGCAACAGTATTCGTCTACGACTATGAGGGTGCTTTCCGCCCAGGTGACCTTATGCGTGTGATGTCACATTACAGAATCACATCATTCTGTGCTCCTCCAACAATCTACCGCTTCCTTATACGCGAAGATATCACACGATACGATCTCTCTGCACTTGAATACTGTACAACGGCAGGCGAGGCACTTAATCCTGTTGTCTTCGATAAATGGAAGTCACTCACAGGCATCACCATATACGAGTCGTACGGACAGACTGAGACAACACTTGTTGTAGGTACATATCCGTGGGTCAAGCCGAAGCCTGGCTCTATGGGTGTTCGTAATCCTCAGTATAATATCGACGTCATCAACGAGCGCGGTGAGCGTGTCAAACCAATGGAGCATGGCGAACTTATCATACGTGTAGGTGAGCGCAAGCCGCTCGGACTTTTCAAGTCATACTATCGTAACGACGAAATGACCGAAAAGCGCATCAAAGACGGCATATACTACAGCGGCGACATCGTTTATTACGATGAGGACCACTACGTATGGTTCGTTTCACGAGCTGACGATGTCATTAAGACCTCAGGCTATCGTGTCGGTCCGTATGAGGTAGAATCGGCCCTTATGACACATCCCGCAGTCGTAGAATGCGCTATCACTGCTGTGCCAGACGATATACGTGGACAGATAGTTAAAGCCACCATCGTGCTCTCTGCCGAATATAAGTCGAAAGCAGCTGCAGAACTCATACGAGAGATACAGGCGCACGTCAAGCGCGAGACAGCCCCATATAAATATCCGCGCGTCATAGAGTTTGTTGACGAACTCCCTAAAACCATCAGCGGAAAAATTCGACGTGTAGAGATTCGTGAGAATGACAACAAGTAAATAAGAAACTTGGAAATTGCAACATTCAACATCAGACGGATGTAATTGCCAAGCAGAAAATAGAAAGCTTTTATAACAGGAGGGAATGTACCATCGGGTGCATTCCTTTTTTGTGTTTTAATGTATCGTATCAGATTGTGATAGACTATCCATACGTCTATGCCTTTCCTTGTTTGTTGATGGATGGTGAATTATATTCCAACAATTATTGAATATTTTATATGTGGCATAATCCATCATTTTTGATTTGAAACTACTTTGCCTTAATAATCTGTTTTGTAATCTCGCTTAGGCTATAAAGTAGAATATGCTTTTCAAAGCGAGATATTTTTATTTTGCATGTTATTATATTGTTTTTTAATACATGTACTTCTGCGTCATTTTTTCTGTTGCAGAGTTAAGAATTCGATGATTGCACTGATAATGTTATTGCTCGATGAAGCCAAATTGTGCGGTTTCATCGATGAAATTTGCCGTTTTTGTGTTTACAAATCGGTTTACATTGTATATTTTTATATATATAAACAATTTGTAAACCGATTTATAGAATACTATTTCTTGATAGTTTAGAAATATAGGAGTAACTTCGTAAAATTATTGGCGAGAAAGAAAAAATAAAGATAACATATAAATAGAAATATGAAGAAGAATTGGTTTTATGTATTCCTTTTGATGGCTGTTGCAGTGATGCCCTTGACTTCGTGCGATAAAGAAGACATCCCCCAGCCAGAAGAAATACTGAAACATGATCCAGAGTCGGATGCCGACCAATCTACAGTAGAGGCATACGATGCCCTGGAATGGTTGCAGGGCTGCATAGTATTGGTTGACAATAAGAATGAAATAATCAGAAGAATCAATGGTAAACCTTTGGATGAGTCGCGACCAACTATAATTTCGTTTCCCGTTAGCGACCTTGCTGCTGCCGAAAAGACTTTTCTTGAATGGGTAGCTCCTGGCAAGGAGGTTGCAGAAGTGGAGGGCGGTTACGACTACCATCTCACTGATGCTGATGGCAATGCTCAGGGTAGTGTATCCTTCCGCGCTGTTGATGACGAGACTGGTGTGATAGCTCGCATGACAGTAGCCAAGGGAACTGCTCTGAAACAAGTATCAGAAGTGCAGTTCATCAACACCGAAAACTGGCCCGAAAACGATGCCATTCCCGTCTATCAGGAAGGAAAACTTTACAAGTTCGGATGTTGTATGTACACTAACTCCCTACCATTAACAGATATGCCTGGAGCCGATATTGAACTTGATGACTATTGGACATTAGTCAACTGGGAGGAACGCGACTTTTACTGCCTACAGGGTAATGACAATGGCAAGGAGGCCATACTGGTGTGGCTACTTCCCGAAAAAGGTGGAAAGTCCAACACGACTCATTTCTTTATCAGAAAAGTTGAACGTCAAATTGACTATCCCATATATAAGGCTCTCTCTTCTTTGGAAGAGGCAGAAAAAGTATTGGACTTCTATCACGCCCACTATGACAAATGGCAGAAAATGCTGGACGAAATGGAGGTTTTGGGTTATTCCTGGAAACCTGCCGGTTTTTTCAGTTCTGGAACTAATAACATGGAGTTCCTGCTAAACGGATATGACAAAGAAACTAATAAGATAAAGTGTCTGGACTTGGACAAAGAGGTTGGTGAGATATGCGATGTCACATGTAGTCTGTGGAATCAATTCGAATATCGCTATATGCACATCCGTATTTTCCCACCAGCAACAAAGAAAGTAGAATAATGTAAGTTAGCAATAAATTAATATATGACAAATATGAAGAAGAATTGGGTTTACTTACTCCTGTCAATGGTCATCGCTGCGATGCCATTGGCTTCGTGCAACAGTGATGACGATGATATGCCCAAGACAGAAGATGGCCTGCACAACTCGGATTCGGATAAGGACCGTATAGAGATAACCGGTTACAATGCTTTGGAATGGTTGCAGGGTTGTCTTGTTGTAGTAGACGACGACGGCGAAATTTTTCGCAGAGTCTATGGTAAAGCTTTGGACGAATCTCAGCCCACTGTTATCTCAGTGCCAGTTGCAGACTATGCGGCAGCTGAAACGCTCTTCCTCGATTGGGTGGCACCCCAGAAAGAGGCAACTAAGGTAGATGGCGGTTACGACTATTATCTCACTGACGAAGTGGACAGGCCCCAAGGCTGTGTTATGTTCCGTGCCGTAGAGGGCGAGCATGGCATAGTTGCGCGCATGACCGTGGCACCAGGTACCGACCTCAAGCAGATAAGCGAGGTTAATTTTGTCGATACTGATTTTTGGCCTGAAAATGCAGCCACACCAAAGTACGAAGCTGGCAAAATCTATTATATGGATGATTATGTGTTGAAATGGAGAGACACTTTTATCGGCTATGGATTCGTCACTCCTACTTCAAAGACATCTCTTCCCTTCTATTGCCTCCAGGGCAATACGGATGGCAAGGAGGGTCTCTTGATTTGGCTTTCTCCTGACGCTGATGACGTATTGCAACATCCACGAACCTATTACTATAAATATGCTTTGGAGTATCTTGCAACTTTGGAAGAAGGAGAAAAGGTGATAGAGTTTTATAATAACAACAATCAAGCTTTCTGGAACAACATGTTGAAAGAGATGGATGCATTGGGATATGAGTGGAGCGCTCAAGACTGGCCAAATGCAACCGGTGACTCAGAGTTTATGATCGGTTACAAGACAACGCCGTTAGTTGGCATACAAGTATTGCATTGCTTGGATCTGTATGGAAAAAAAGCTAAAATGGATTGGACAATGTTAGAAGGCACCTATTTCCAATACCGCTATATACACATCAACACCGTTCCGCCATACGTAGAGTAATTAAGAACC
>JAFPAS010000270.1 GCA_017424205.1 Prevotella sp.
CCAGCAATCATCGCATTCTTCATCTTCCTCATCGCAGGTAACGCTGAAGCAAATAGAGGTCCTTTCGACCTTGCTGAAGCTGAGTCAGAGCTTACCGCAGGATATCACACAGAATACTCTGGTATGGGATTCGGTTTCTATTACCTCGCAGAATTCCTTAACCTGTTCATCGTTGCCGGCGTAACAACACTCATCTTCCTCGGAGGATGGTGCCCAATACACATCGGCGTAGAGGGATTCGATACAGTCATGGACTATATCCCAGGCATCGTTTGGTTCCTTGGAAAAGCATTTGCTGTAGTATGGCTCCTTATGTGGATAAAATGGACATTCCCACGTCTGCGTATCGACCAGATACTTAACCTCGAATGGAAATACCTTATGCCTGTAGCACTGTTCAACCTTATACTTATGACTACATGCGTAGCATTCGGATGGACAGGCAACATCGGCGTTGGAATCGTAGTAGCTGCCATCATACTTGGAGTGCTCGCAATTATAGCTTGCAGAGCTATCAAGTTCCGCACAGCATTCGGCAAGGCACAGGAACTTGTCGGCGCTGATATCGCTACAAAAACAGACAAATAATTTTCTTGGGAAATATCTGTCAGCGACATAGGAATATTGCACACGACACTTCAGCGGCAAAACCTATGACGACAGACGAAAAACAAAAGAAACCAGAAAAGAAACAAAGACAATGACAAAAAAGAAATCATATTTCGGAGGCGCTCTGGCTGGCATCAAAACGCTGCTCACAGGAATGGATATTACCATGGGCGAGTATGCTACAAGAAAGATAACAGAGCAATATCCAGAAAACCGCAAGACTCAGCACATTGCTGAACGTCATCGTGGCACACTTGTCATGCCACACGATGAAAACGGCAATAACAAGTGTACAGCATGTACACTGTGCGAGAAAGCATGTCCAAATGGCAGCATAAAGATTCTTTCGCAGATGGTAACAACTGCAGACGGAAAGAAAAAGAAACTGCTCACAGACTACATGTACGACCTCGGCGATTGCATGTTCTGTCAGTTGTGCGTTAACGCATGCCCACAGAACGCTATTGAGTTCGTAAAAGATTTTGAAAATGCAGTGTTTAACCGTAACGCTCTGAAGCAGCACCTCAATGTTCCACCAACAGAAGAGGAGCTAGCACAGTATGCTGAAAATGCAAAACAGGCTGCAGCAAAGGCAGCTGAAGCTGCAAAACAAGCAGAAACAGCAAGCGGAAACGACAAAAAGGAGGAGAAATAACACATGGACAACATTATTGTTTTCGCTATTCTTGCAGCTGTAATCCTCGTTGCTGCGATAGCATCAGTAATCACTACACGAATTATGCGTGCTGTAACAGCATTGCTCTTCGTGCTATTCGCCATAGCAGGCATGTATTTCCTCCTCGGATATACATACCTCGGAGCAGCACAGCTCAGCATCTATGCTGGCGGTATGACAATGATATATATCTTTGCTATACAGCTTGTGTCAAAACAGAAACTTCAGAACTTCAAAGAGAAAATTAACATGAAGCGCTTTATAACAGGCTTCATCGTAGCTCTCTTTGGTGCCGCTACAGTCATAACTGTACAGCTGAAGAGCTTCTTCTTTGAGAAATTCTTCACACAGACAGACACAGAGGTTTCTATGGATTATATCGGTACAGCACTCGTAGGCTCAGGAAAATATCAGCATGTCCTGGCATTCGAGTTCATCTCACTGTTCCTCTTAGCATGTATAATCGGAGGACTCGTTGTTTCACGTAATCAAAAGGAGGAGAAATAAGATATGGTACCAGTACAATGTTTCATCGTGCTTAGCGCAATATTATTCTTCATCGGAGTATTCGGGTTCGTGACACGACGCAATCTTATAGCAATGCTTGTATCTGTAGAGCTCATACTGAACGCTGTTGACCTCAATTTCGCAGCATTCTGCCGACTGCTTCACCCAGAGCACATGGAGGGATTCTTCTTTACTCTGTTCTCTATTGGCGTGAGCGCTGCAGAAAGTGCTGTAGCTATTGCTATCATCATCAATGTCTACAGACATTTCAAGTCTGACACAGTAGACTCGATCAAGAATCTTAAGAAATAAATGTCAAACCTATTTTAATTATATAAGACAATGGAATTTAGCTATACAATAGGCATCTTACTCCTGCCTCTACTTTCATTTCTCGTGATAGGTTTGCCAGACCTTGCAGGTAAGAAATATGCATGGTCACATAAAGTTGCAGGCCTTATAGGTACAGTAACACTCGGTGTTGTAACAGCATTAAGCTACTACACAGCATTTGAGTACTTCACAATGCCAAGAGCTACAGACGGCACATTCCTGACATTTGTGCCATACAATTACACTTGGCTCCCTCTTGGTAATCTTCACTTTGACTTAGGCATCTTGCTTGACCCAATCTCTGTCATGATGCTCATAGTCATATCAACAGTATCGCTCATGGTACACATATATTCTTTCGGATATATGCACGGCGAGAAAGGCTTCCAAAGATACTACGCTTTCCTTTCTCTCTTCACCATGTCAATGCTCGGACTGGTTCTCGCAACAAACATCTTCCAGATGTACATGTTCTGGGAGCTTGTAGGTGTCAGCTCTTATCTCCTGATCGGATTCTACTACACACTGCACGACGCTGTACATGCTTCTAAGAAAGCATTCATCGTAACACGTTTTGCCGATATGTTCTTCCTCGTTGGTATCCTCATATTTGGATACTACACAGGCTCATTTAATTTCTCTTTCACCGGAACAGAAATTAAAGTAGCTGAGGGAATGACAGCATTCACAACATGCGATGCAGCACGTGCTGCAGCTACAGGCGGATTAATCCTACCTACAGCACTTGTGCTGATGTTTATCGGTGGTGCAGGTAAGTCTGCAATGTTCCCGCTTCATATTTGGCTTCCTGATGCTATGGAGGGTCCAACACCTGTATCTGCTCTCATTCACGCAGCTACCATGGTTGTTGCAGGTGTAATTCAGGTTGCACGTCTCTTCCCATTATGGATAGAATATGCTCCAGAAGCAATGGATATCATCGTAGGAGTAGGCGCATTCACAGCATTCTATGCAGCAGCCATAGCATGTGCACAGAGCGACATCAAGCGTGTACTTGCTTTCTCTACTATCTCACAGATAGCATTTATGATGGTTGCTCTTGGTGTTTGTCTGCCAGGACATCATGGTGCAGTTCTTGACAATCATGCACAACTCGGCTACATGGCATCACTCTTCCACCTCTTCACACATGCTATGTTCAAGGCATGTCTGTTCCTTGGTGCAGGATGTATCATCCATGCTGTACACTCAAACGAGATGTCTGCTATGGGTGGTCTGAAGAAATACATGCCTGTAACACACGCAACATTCCTCATTTCATGTCTTGCTATCGCTGGTATTCCTTTCTTCTCAGGCTTCAGCTCTAAGGACGAAATCATTACAGCCTGCTTTGAATACTCTCCTGTATGCGGCTGGTGGATGACAGGTGTAGCAGCAATGACAGCTTTCTATATGTTCCGTCTATACTACGGTATATTCTGGGGAACAGAGAATAAGGAATTACATGCTCACCACACACCTCACGAAGCACCACTTACAATGACATTCCCACTGATATTCCTCAGTGTAATCACTGTCGGTGTAGGTATATTCACTACACTTGGCGGATTCCTCAATTGGGAGTGGGCAAGTTTCGGTTCACTTATCAGCGCAGCTGGCACATCATACACGATACATTTCAATCCGCAGATTGCTGCCACATCAACAATCATCGCAATAGTAGCTATTGGTCTTGCAACATACATCTTTAAGGGTGAGACTCAGCCTATCGCAGAGAAAATGTACAAGACAGCACCACGTCTCCATCGTTGGGCATACAAGCGCTTCTACATGGACGAAGTTTACATGTTTGTAACACACAAGATTCTTTTCCGTTTTGTATCTAAGCCTGTGGCATGGATTGACGAGAAGATCATCAACGGCTTCATTGATTTCACAGCATGGGGAGCAAATGAGGGTGGCGAAAGCATCCGCAACTGCCAGTCAGGCGATGTACGTCACTATGCCGTATGGTTCATAACAGGTGCAGTAACACTTACATTAATTCTCCTGGCAATATAAAAAATTTAGAGAAAGAGACAGGGCATCATTAGCAGAACAAGAATACAAGGATGCAAAATCTATGTGGATAGACAAGCTGAACACATACAATATCCATTAATGAAATTCTGCCCCAAGTATCTATCGAAATCATCTCAGATGATGCCAGACTCTTCTTTAATAAAGCAAATATCAAACAAAAATGAATATACTATCATTATTCGTAGTAATCCCACTCCTGACAATGTTAGGACTTTGGGCAGCACGCAACATCAATCAGGTGCGTGGTGTGATGGTGACCGGCGCTACAGCGCTTCTGGCACTATCAGCATGGCTGACGATATATTTCATTGGCGAGCGTGCAGCAGGCAACACAGCCGAGATGCTTCTCACATCGTCAATTGAATGGTTTCCGTCACTTAACATCTGCTATGCAGTAGGTGTTGACGGCATTTCTGTAGTGATGCTGCTTCTTTCGAGCATTATTGTCTTTACAGGCACATTTGCTACATGGCAGCTAAAGAACATGCCAAAGGAATTTTTCCTTTGGTTCACCCTTCTTTCTACAGGTGTATACGGATTCTTCATTACCATTGATCTTTTCTCGATGTTCATGTTCTATGAGGTAGCCCTTATCCCTATGTATCTTCTCATTGGCTACTGGGGTTCTGGCAACAAGGAATATGCAGCAATGAAGCTTACCCTTATGCTTATGGGAGGTTCAGCACTGATCATCCTTGGTCTTGTAGGCATCTACTTCTTCAATGGAGCTACCACAATGAATATACTTGATATAGCACACAACAACTGCATTCCAGCAGACATACAGAATGTGCTTTTCCCATTTGTATTCATTGGTTTCGGTGTTCTTGGAGCGCTTTTCCCATTCCACACATGGTCACCAATCGGTCATGGTTGTGCCCCAACATCTGTATCAATGCTTCATGCAGGCGTATTGATGAAGCTTGGCGGCTACGGCTGTTTCCGTATTGCAATGTTCCTTCTTCCAAGTGCAGCTAACGAACTGGCATGGATATTCCTTATCCTTACTACTATTTCAGTTGTATATGGTGCATTCTCTGCCTGCGTGCAGACAGACCTCAAGTTCATCAATGCCTATTCATCAGTATCTCACTGTGGCCTTGTGCTCTTCGCGCTTCTCATGATGACCAAGACAGCATGCACAGGTGCTATACTTCAGATGTTATCACATGGTTTGATGACAGCATTGTTCTTTGCACTTATCGGTATGATATACGGCCGTACACATACTCGCGACATCCGCAAGTTAGGCGGTCTGATGAAGATAATGCCATTCCTTTCTGTTGGTTATGTCATAGCAGGTCTTGCAAACCTTGGTCTTCCAGGTTTCTCAGGCTTTATCGCAGAGATGACAATCTTCGTAGGTTCATTTGAGAATGCAGATACTTTCCATCGTTGCTGTACAATCATTGCTTGTACTTCAATTGTAGTGACAGCTGTATACATTCTCCGTACAGTAGGTTTCATTCTCTTTGAGAAAGTTGCTGATCCACATTATGAGACTCTCACCGATGCAACTTGGGACGAGCGTTTCACTGTAGCATGCCTTATATTCTGTGTTGCAGCACTCGGTTCATTCCCACTTTGGGCAAGCAACGTCATCGACGGAGCGGTAGGCAATATTCTTAACGTCGTTTCTTTGTAATAGTATAGAAAAATGAATTACATACAGTTTTTTGACATGGTACCCGAGGCAATCCTCGTAGCCATACTGATTATAACATTCATTGCTGACTTTGCCAGCCACGGCAAGTCAGAACGCAACTGGTTTAACCCTCTTGTCAGCGCAATGCTGTTTGCAGGAACAGTTGCCACCTTGTGCTTTGCGGAGAAAGAGGCGTTCCTCTTTGGCGGAGCATACATCAGCACTGCAGCCAACACAATGATGAAGGCAATACTTGGCGCTGGCACAGTAATAGTTGTACTTCAGAGCAAGAAATGGCTCTCTGGAGTTGAGACTCGCAAGATAGAAGGAGAGTTTTACATGCTGACAATATCAACACTGCTTGGTATGTACATGATGATGAGCGCTGGTTCATTCCTTATGTTCTTCCTTGGTCTTGAAACAGCCAGTGTTCCATTGGCATGTATGGTAGCTCTTGACAAGCAGCGCCGCGACTCAGCAGAAGCAGCTGCGAAGTTCATCCTTACTGCAACATTCTCAAGCGGTGTAATGCTTTATGGCATTTCTCTGCTTTACGGAGCAGTAGGCACACTCTACTTCGCAGACTTCACTGCAGTTCTTACAGCAACACCAATGACCATCTGTGGTCTTGTATTCTTTGTTGCTGGTCTCGGATTTAAGATTTCTCTTGTGCCATTCCATTTCTGGACAGCCGACACATACCAGGGTGCACCAACAACTGTCACAGGTTATCTTAGTGTAATCTCTAAGGGCGCAGCTTCATTTACATTGGCAGTACTGCTGATGCGTGTGTTTGCTCCAATGGTAGAATACTGGGAGACACTGATGTACATCCTCATTGTTCTCTCAATCACAATCGGCAACCTCATGGCTATCCGCCAGACAGAGCTGAAACGCTTCATGGCATTCTCTTCAATCTCACAGGCTGGCTACATCATGCTTGCTATCATAGGTGCTAACTATGCAGCAAGTCTCTCAGCACTCATGTACTATGTGCTTGTATACATCGTAGCCAACATGTGTGTCTTTGCTATTATCTCTGTAGTAGAGCAGAATAACAACGGCAAGACTGAGATTGCTGACTACAACGGATTCTACGGTACGAACCCAAAACTGGCGTTCCTCATGACACTTGCATTGTTCTCTCTTGGTGGTATTCCTCCATTTGCAGGTATGTTCTCTAAATTCTTTGTATTCCTTGCATCAGTCAATGGCGAAGGAAACAACTGGATGCCATACCTCATCATGTTCATTGCACTTGTCAATACAGTAGTGTCACTCTATTACTATCTGCTCATCGTAAAAGCAATGTATGTTAATAAGAGCGACAATCCTCTGCCAACATTCAAGAGCGACTGCTACACACGCCTTACATTATTTATCTGCGTAGCAGGCATACTCCTCTTCGGAATCTTCAGCTGCATATATGAAGCAATCTTCGCTACTGTAGCATAAGATACGAATAACAAGCAATAAAAACATATTGAAAGGGTTTCCAACCCATTATAAAAAAACATCGCAGATCAGAATATTCTGGTTTGCGATGTTTTTTATATCTATATTTTTCTTATAGAAGAATAATCTCTAAGCGGAAATAATGGTAAAGAAGAAAAGAAATACATCAAACAATGCGTCATGAGTAATTCATGAGAGAACAAACAATAAGAAAAGAAGAACAGGCCTTTAATTATAATTCAGCTGAAAGATTACTGCCAGCACACGGTGACACAACATAAGAATAAAAACGCATTAGCCAAAAGACAAAGCAATTAGCAGATAACATAAAAAACATAATCAGTACGAGCACATAAAATAACACAATATTCAGAAAAGCAAGAAAGCATTCTAGCATACAGAAGATAAGCCCGTGTTACATTATATAGACAACCCAGAATTGATAATATAGAGACACAACTTACATATCAATATCACAAAAAAACTCTGGGTGCTCCAGAACCACTGAAGCACCCAGATCACAATACAGACATTTCACTTAATTAGAACAGCAATAAAGTCTGCAGCCAATATACGATGATACCGGCCAGATATCCGAAGAAAGCAGCAGGAGTAATCTTCTTCATATACCATCCGAACGAAATCTTCTCCAATCCCATGACAACAACACCTGCAGCCGAACCGATAATGAGTATCGAACCGCCCACACCGGCACAGTAAGCCAGCAGCTGCCAGAATATTCCGTCTACAGCCATTGCTCCATCTGGTGCCAACGGATACATTCCGATGCATCCTGCCACGAGCGGCACATTATCGACAATGCTCGACAGCACACCGATTATGCCTGTCACTGTATAGTAATTGCCATTGCTCATATCATTGAGCCATGTTCCGAGAGCTGCGAGCACGCCGATTTCCTCCAGACATGCCACTGCCATCAGAATACCAAGGAAGAACAGGATAGTGCTCATATCTATACGGGTCAGTATGTTGCTGACACGCTTTTTCATGCCATCAATATCCTTCTTCTTGCTCAGATCGGCATAGAACACCTCCGAAACAGTCCACAACACCGCCAGCACAAGCAGTATGCCGACAAACGGAGGCAGATGGGTTATGCTCTTGAATATAGGCACAAAAATCAGTCCTCCCACTCCGATGGCAAATATCGCCTTACGCTGCTTAGATGTAAATTCCTCTGCAGAAGACGCCAGAGGCTTGTTCTCTGCCATCTCCAGGTCGCCCTTCAGCGCAAACTGCATCATCAGCACCGGAATCAAGAGAGAGGCGACAGAAGGCAGGAATAGCTCCTTAATGACATTGCCGGCGCTAATGAGGCTGGCATTCCACAGCATGATAGTCGTGACATCGCCTATTGGCGAGAACGCGCCGCCTGAGTTAGCTGCGATAATCACTATCGAAGCATAGATGATTCGGTCGCTGGCGTTCTTCACAAGCTTGCGCAGCACCATAATCATCACAATACTTGTAGTGAGATTGTCGAGCACTGCAGAGAGGAAAAACGTCATGAACGCTATGCGCCATAACAGCGTGCGCTTGCTTTTAGTGCTTAACGCATCTCTTACGAAATGAAAGCCTCCGTTCTGGTCGACAACCTCTACGATGGTCATTGCTCCCATCAAGAAGAACAGCGTTGTGGCAGTAGCACCTAAATGGTGCTCTATCACCGCACCAACATCTGACGCAATGCTGTCAGGCGAAGCAATATTGATGTATTCGCCAGGATTAAACATGAAGAGAGTCCAGCACACTGCAAACATCAGCAAAGAAATCGCAGCTTTATTGACCTTTATAACATTCTCCATTGCTATGCACGCATAGCCCATCACGAATGCCGCAACGATTATAATTGTAAGTATACTCATAACAATCTACTACATATTATAACACACCAGCCAATATAGCAGCACTATTCCCTTCGTACATTACGAGGTCACTGGCAGGAACGTTTACGAAATCAACGAAGCGGAAAACCTGCATTGCGACAAAGGCTTTATCCTCGGAAACAAAAGTCTCGAGAATATAATGTCCTATCTGCGAGAACTCCACCTTACCAGCAGCAGCCACAGCTTTTTCCTGTTTATCCTCCGGAGTATTTAGTATTTTTATTAGTTTCTCACCCATGTTCGGAGTGAGTTCATATACCTCTGCCTTTACATTACTACCTGTCGGTATATATTTAATACTTGTTTTCAGTCCGAAGAAAGATTTCTCTATTGCTATATTCTTATGATTGAGAACCTGCTGTGCAGTCTCCATATTCTTTATATTTGCCATGTTTTTATATAAGTTTTGTGGCAGCATGCTCTTTACATACCGCCTATTAATAAATAGATATGCCGCATCATGCCAATATAATTACTGGCATAACACTACATGCATGCTACGTCACGCAATACGGTATATACCGTCAGACTTGACATTGCAGCACACTGATTGCAGCATGATTTTATAAAAGATTAATGTAAGTTGTCCGTATCAGAAACATATCAACTTCTGATACGAAAATAAAAACATGTAGCTAACGAATAATGTGTCTCAACGCAATGAAATGACTGCATGAGACAATAGGCAGAATCACAGCCTTCTGTGGCTGATTGTTTCTGCTGCAAGAAATCTTTTGAGGATTATTATAATAAGGTGAATGTAGTTTCCCTAAATGTTTAGGTGCCCTGTTACAGTTAGTTGGCAGCAGCCTTTGCGGTTTTTCAGAGTTAACACGTGCCGTATTGTCACTGCCCGAGAATATAGCTTCTAGCGTTCTATGCTCTGGATGTGATAAATCTGTAAGACGATCTGTGTCGCAATCACTCGCAGTTGCATGGCTTTCTCCAGACATCTCTGCCTCTCCCTGACGCACTCCATCAGCATATGAGCAAGAAATATATCCAGACACATCATCCGTCATGCCTGCCACATGCTGCTTTCCGCTATCATGCACATTACCACAACCGCCGTTCAGAAAAATGAACAGCAGACAGACTATGCTATGTATGAAAAATCTCATGTTACAGAAACAGATGATTACATTAAAACTTATTAGCTTGCCACGTATTGGGGGCGAAGACGACACTGACTCAAGATTCTTTCAGACAAACCACTGCAATAGATATCCTAACAGCCAGTTTACAAGAATACACCTTAAAGCAATATCATTGATGCAAAGTTACTTGTTTTTTCTTAATATTGCTAAATATCAAGAAAGTTTTTTTTCATAAGTCTGTAAAAAAATCACAAGTTCCATCCAACTATTCTTATTAGAATCATCATTTCTGCAATATTATATATGACTCATTCACAACAACCACATGCAGAAACACCACGCAGAGTATTCCTGTAACATAGGAAAAACAACCTGTATCCGAGGCTGAAACGTTTGCTGCTGCTTAATTCAAAGTACAGCTTGACGTAAGAATCCGTCATAAAATCTTATTCGCAGCCTTTAGCATCGCAAGAAGCAGTGTTTAGTGCTACAAAAGACTGCCTTTAACACTGCAAAAGACTGCCTTTCATCATACCATCCGAAACTGCGTAGAAATAAGGCACTTACAGAAAACAAGCTCACAGTTAGCGTCTGATTTTGATATAGCATGTCATAAAAACCGCATGAAAGAACATCTCTCCTGCCAATCTCCCCTCGCCCACCGGCATATATGCTTCCACACACCATGTCCGCAACCTCCTATGCTGTAATGAGATTTTTCATTGCATAATTCCAGCGCACATTGAAAATTAAGTTATTTTTAACGCCAAGAAACAAAAAACACATCTACAATCTTGTCATTATTACTCTTTTTTTGTAACTTTGCAGTGTCCTATAAAAACAGAAGTCAGTTATGCAGATAAACAGCCATCTATCAGTCCTGATACACGATCTTGCGAAGAAATATGGTGGAAGAACCGCTCTGGAATACAAAGACTACGGCGGAACGCAATGGAAGCATGTTTCTTGGAATGAGTTTTCAAACCAGGTGACACGTGTTTCTGAAGCGTTGCTTGCGTTAGGCGTAGGTGTACAGGAGAAGATTGCAGTCTTCTCGCAGAACAGCATACACTACCTCTTTACTGACTTCGGAGCATGGGGCGTACGTGCCTGCACCATTCCTCTCTACGCCACAACAAGCGAAGAGACAATGCAGTACGTTATCAACGAGGCGAAGATACGCTACATCTTCTGCGGTGAGCAGGAACAGTACGACAAAGCACGCCATGTGCAGAACCTATGCTCATCACTCCTGAAAATCATTATCTACGACCGCTCTGTCACAATAGCCGAACACGACCCGTCGTCAATATATTTTGACGACTTCCTCAAAATGGGCTTCAGCATAACTGGCAGCGGTGAGGTGGAGAAGAGACAGCAGAGTGCTACATGGGAAGACTTGGCATGTATACTCTACACCTCAGGAACGACAGGACAGCCTAAGGGCGTCATGCTCTCACAGGGACAATTCCATGCTGCACTTGAGGAGAACGACAAGGTGTTGCCGCTCAGAGAAAATGACCGAGCACTTAACTTCCTGCCTTTCACTCATATTTTTGAGAAAGGCTGGTCTATACTCTGCCTGACAAAAGGCGTGACACTCATCGTCAATACTGACCCTCGCGAGGTGCAGAAGTCAATGCGCGAGACACATCCGACATGCATGTCGGCTGTGCCAAGATTCTGGGAGAAGGTCTATGCTGGCGTAATAACAACAATAGACAATGCCAGCCCTATGAAGAAGAAACTGTTCCACCGTGCTCTGCAGGTGGGCAGACGGCATAACATAGAATATCTCAGCCGGGGACAGCGCCCGCCGCTCTCACTGCGCATAGAGTATGAACTCATGGACAAGCTGGTGTTCAGACTTGTGCGCAAACAGCTTGGATTGGAAAATGCGTACTTCTTCCCTACTGCCGGTTCGTTCGTATCTCCACAGGTAGAAGAGTTTATCCATTCCATCGGAATATTCATGATGGTGGGCTACGGACTGACCGAATCGCTCGCCACCGTTAGTGCTGACCGCCTCGACATGCCGTACACCATAGGCAGCATCGGCCGCCCTATAGAGAACATAGACATACAGTTCTCTGACGAAGGGGAGATTCTGCTGAAAGGACCAACCATCACACAGGGATACTACAACCGTCCTGACCTCAACGAACAGGCTTTCACTGACGACGGATATTTCAGAACTGGTGATGTAGGATACATGAAAGACGGTGAACTATATATCACAGAGCGCATAAAAGACCTCTTCAAGACAAGCAATGGCAAGTATATCGCTCCGCAGATGATTGAATCGAAGATTCTGGTCGATAAGTATATAGAGCAGATTGCTGTTGTGGCTGACCAGCGCAAGTTTGTCTCTGCACTCATCGTGCCGGTATACACTCTTCTCGAAGAGTATGCACATGACAACAACATTGCCTATGCAAGCCGTCAGGAACTGTGCAGCAATAAGAAGATTAAGGCCATGATAGCCGACAGAATAGACACACTGCAGCAGACACTGGCTGGATATGAGCAGATAAAGAACTTCACCCTCATGCCAGAACCATTCACTCTTGACAAGGGAGAGATTACCAATACGTTGAAAATTAAACGTAACGTGCTGATGAAACACTATGCCGAAATCATCGAAACTATGTACGAAGAGAAATAAGATGACTGCAGGCACTATTCTGCAACAACCATTTCAATACACCGCAACACATAAATGATTACACAAGACCAACTGAAAGATATAAACGACAGAGCTGACGCACTATACAGATACCTTGACATCGAACGCAAGAAAATGGAATATGAGGAAGAGGATTTGCGCACTCAAGCTCCTGACTTCTGGGATGATCCGGTTCGAGCACAAGAGCAAATGAAACTTGTCAAGGACATCAAACGATGGATTGACGGATATGCTGAGGTGCGCACAGCTGCTGATGAACTGCAGCTCGCATTCGATTTCTACAAAGACGAACTGGTCAGTGAGGAGGAAGTAGATGCTGGCTACGCAAGAGCCATCAGCGCAATAGAATCTCTTGAACTGCGAAACATGCTCCGCCAGAAGGAAGACCCGATGGACTGCGTGCTCAAAATAAACTCTGGAGCAGGCGGAACAGAAGCTCAAGACTGGGCTGAGATGCTCATGCGCATGTATCAGCGATGGGCAGAAAAAGGCGGGTATAAAGTCACTATATCTGACATACAGGATGGCGACGAAGCTGGAATCAAGTCTGTGACTATGCAGATTGAGGGCGGCGAATATGCCTACGGCTTCCTGAAATCAGAAAACGGCGTGCATCGTCTCGTGCGTGTCTCGCCTTACAACGCACAGGGAAAACGAATGACAAGCTTCGC
>JAFPAS010000271.1 GCA_017424205.1 Prevotella sp.
ATGGCTGACATTAGGAACATGCCTTTCGAAAATAAGCTGACACAGGGGGAGATTATCGTATGCATGCCACCAGAACAGACTCTCACTGGCGTGCAAGACCTGACACTGAAAACTGACAGCAGGACAGAGCAAACTTCAGAGCTGGCGACAGCATCATACTCTACAGATTCCGCGCGACAGAAAAACCTGACGCAACACGTGCCATACTTTTCAAAGGCACCGTTACCAGCATGACCGCCAGCAATATCAGTCTGCATCTCAGCGACCCGCAGCTGATTCAAGGCAAAGCAATAGCGGGCAGCGAAAGCGACACGCACCTCTGGGCGATAGAGCATTCATATACTTCTGCCATCAGCAGCGGAATGAAGTCTCTGCATATGCTTGCTTCCGCTCCCGCAGAACGGCGCGACCTGCTGCTCTGTCAGACTGAACCGCAGTATGACGCAGACATCTGTCTTTCACGCAAGTATCATCCTGCCTACGACGACATGCTGCTTCACGCCAGCCGGGCAAAAGACTATTTCCTGATTGTCGGACCGCCAGGCACAGGCAAGACATCTATGGCTATGCGCTTCCTCGTAGAAGAATGGATGGTGCAGAATGCTGACAGCGATGCCGCAATACTGCTGACGTCATACACTAACCGTGCAGTCGATGAGATAAGCGGCATGCTCACCGAGGCAGGCATAGACTTCCTGCGTATAGGCAGCCCCTACACCTGCGACAGCCGTTACCACTCTCAGCTCGCCTGCCGTATGTTCGAGGCGGAGGGCAGCCTGCACAGCATACGCCAGCGCATTGCCGCTACGCGAGTGGTCGTAGCTACGACATCAACGCTCATGGCTCATCAGGAAATTATGCATCTGAAGAGATTCGCGCTGACCATCGTCGACGAGGCTTCGCAAATTCTTGAACCAAGCATCATCGGACTGCTGGCTATCGTAGAAAAATTCATTCTCATCGGCGACATAAAACAGCTGCCTGCCGTAGTGCAGCAGAGCGCAACCGACTCCGCTGTCAGCGAACCACGACTCATAGAAATAGGGCTTACTGACTGCCGCAACTCGCTCTTCGAACGCATGATACGCCACACAGAAAAACACCATAGCGCCACATCTGCCCGTCCGCTCATAGCAACTCTCCGACGCCAGGGACGCATGCACCCTGACGTTGCTGCATGGACTGACAGAATGTTCTACCGCGAAGAGCACCTGCTGCCCGTGCCGCTGCCTCACCAGCAGGAGCAGAGTCTGACTTACGATGCTCTCCCCTCTGACCAGCTCGACCACCTGATCGCTGAGCACAGAATGCTTTTTATCGACGTAAAACCAGAAGGCGACGGACGCGACAGCAAGTCGAACAGCGCTGAAGCAAAGCTCTGCGCTGACATCATCAGACGCATACGACGCATGGCTGCCAACTGCTGGAACCCGAAAAAGACGGTGGGCGTCATCGTGCCATACCGCAACCAGATTTCACTCATACGGCAGGAGATAGAACGGTTGTGCGGCACAGAAGATGCCGCCGAGATAACTATTGACACCGTCGAACGTTATCAAGGGTCGCAGCGCGACATCATCATCTATTCTTTCACAGTAAGCCAGCCGCACCAGCTGGAGTTTCTCACTGCAAGCACATTCACCGCACAACCAATAGACGGCAAACCGTACCTTGTAGACCGAAAACTGAACGTTGCTCTGACAAGAGCAAGAAAACAGATGATCATGCTTGGCAACAGCCACCTGCTGCGACGCAACGCAATATTCAGAAACCTTATCGATGCTACTGCCATTAACATAAACGAAAAGCCATAAGCCAAACTCATTACTGACAGGATAAGATATAGGTACAAAAGCACACCAAACGACAGCCCTACAAAGGATGGATCAAATTTTCCTTCGTAGGGCTGTCGCCGTATATTAAAGTAAGACTCGGAGGAGACAGAAGATGTAAAGCAAGGGTTGAAGAAGCGGATTCCTAATTACAGAACTTGTCTCGGTTCACTCCTCCCTCACGCATTACTTTCTGTTGAGTTCAGGATATGCTATGCGTGTATGATAGATAGCCTTGAGACGTTCGATGAGCACATCTTTTGCGGTCTGTATGTCGCGGAACGTGATAGGGCAGTCGTGGAAGAATCCCTGCTGCACCTGGCTGTCTATGATGCGATTGACAAGGGCTGTGATGCTCTCTTCTGTATACTCCTGCAGCGAACGGCTTGCTGCCTCGACGGCATCTGCCATCATGAGTATGGCTTGCTCTGGCGTTGACGGGTTCGGTCCGGGATATGTGAAGAGTGCCTCGTCAACTTCCTCGTCAGGGTGGTTATTCTTATACTGCACGAGGAAATACTGCGTCTTGCCGTTGCCGTGGTGCGTGCGGATGAAGTCGAGTATGACAGTAGGCAGATTTTCTTTCTCTGCCATGCGCAGGCCTTCTGTGATATGGCTTATGACGACCTGTGCGCTGTCGGTTTCGCTAATACGTTTGTGCGGATTGATTCCTGCCTGATTCTCTGTAAAGAATACGGGGTGGCGCATCTTTCCGATGTCATGATAGAGTGCTCCTACACGCACGAGCAATGACTTGGCTCCGATGCGTGATGCTATCTCGGCAGCCAGATTGCCGACGGTGATGGAATGCTGGAAAGTGCCTGGCGCCACTTCTGAGAGGCGGCGCAGCAATGCCTTGTTTGTATCGGAGAGTTCGAAGAGCGTTACAGACGACACGAAGCCGAACATCTTCTCGACAACAAACATCAGCGGATATGTGAGCAGGAGGAGCACAGCATTGGCTATGAAGTGAGTTGTCGTGTTGGTATCGACATTATAGATGCCTGTTGACTGTATGAGCTGCACGGCAAGGTATGCCACGCACTGCACGGCAGCCACAGTGAATGCTGCTATGAATATCTGCGAGCGGCGTGACAATTCGCGAAGGGAATATATGGCCACGAGTCCGCCAACGAGTTCTATGAATATGAAATCAAACGGGCGCTGTACTGCCAGTGCGCCAAGCAGCACGATGACGGTGTGTGTGAGGAACGCCGTGCGTGAGTCCATGAAGACTCTGACGAACATCGGCACCATGCACATCGGCAGGATATAGACGGTGAAGAAATGCTGCTTTATCACAATAGACACAATAGCTGGCATGATGACGGCAAGCAGATATAGCATGGCGTAGGCGCGCGGATTGTCAAAATAGTCGCGGCGGTAGAGAATAAGATAGAGCGTGAAGAGCAGCATGACAAGCAGCACGTAGACAGCTTGTCCGCCATATGTCGTGAGCAGGTCGCTGCGTGACGCTGTGCGCTGCTGCAGATCGCGGATGTAAGAGAGGATTGCTGCATGTGCTCTCTCATCGACCACATCGCCACGGTCGATGATTTTCTCGCCTGCCTGAATCATTCCTGATGCTACAGGGATGCTGCTCAGCAGATCGTCGCGCTCCATTGTCGAGCGTGCCTCGTCAAAAATGATATTGGGCGAGATAAACTCGTTGAGATTGCAGAGCTGCAATGCGTTGCGGTGTGCCTGCATCAGCGGGTCGCTGAATATCCATTCGTATGCCTTGAGCGGCGTCATGATATCACGCACATAGACGCTGGTGGCGGTATTGCCGCTGACCAGTCGTATGCGCATAAGCGTATCCTTCTGGGCCTCCTGCCCGAGCGCAGTGCTTACGATGCCAAGGTCATATGCATTGCGTATGCGCTTAGCCACATAGGCGCTGTAGCCCGAAGGCAGCCCCGGCAGCCCCTTTCCGTATTTCTCGTTGAAAGCCTGCAGCGCTTTCTCTCTCACCGCCACAGTGGTGTTGTAGTATGGCTCGTAATTGTTTAGCAGCGAGTCGTACTCTGCCTTTAACTCTTTCTCGCTCTTATATAGCGGTATCTCATGTTTAGCTATCAGTGCGTCATACTTCCACGGGTGGTCAACCTCATAGTCGTACGTCACCACTCCGCTTCGTGGGAGCATAAGCACAATTGCTGCCGTACTGAGCACGACAAGCCAGAGCCGACGCAGCAGCATCTTCCAGAGTTCTCCTCGCTGTATATATGATTTAGCCATGATTTCTATCAAAGTTTAAGTTACACGTTGCGAAAATACGAAAAAAAATTCGGTTATGTGTAATAAAAGTATTAATTTTGCAGAAAATTCACAAAAAAACGTAACATCGCATCCTTTCGAAGCATAATCCGGATGCTTTGATGCGTATTTTCATAATACACTGAAAATCATATGGACAGAAAAGTAAGAGTGCGTTTTGCACCGTCGCCAACTGGCCCGCTGCATATTGGCGGCGTCCGCACAGCATTATACAATTACCTCTTTGCCAAGCAGCACGGAGGCGATTTCGTCTTCCGTATAGAAGACACTGACTCAAACCGCTTCGTGCCTGGAGCAGAGGAGTATATCATCGAGTCGTTCAGATGGCTCGGCATAAAATTTGACGAAGGTGTAGGCTTTGGAGGAGAACACGGCCCTTACCGCCAGTCAGAGCGCAGAGACATCTATAAGAAATATGTTGACCAGCTCCTTGCTGAAGGCAAGGCATACATTGCTTTTGACACTCCAGAAGAGCTCGACGCAAAGCGACAGGAGATACAGAATTTCCAGTATGACGCTAAGACACGCATGCAGATGCGCAATTCGCTGACACTCTCACAAGAGGAGGTCAGTGCACTGATTGACGACGGACAGCAGTATGTGGTGCGTTTCAAGATAGAACCAGGACAGGAGGTTGTCGTTGACGACATCATCCGCGGAAAGGTGAGCATCAAGAGCGACATACTCGATGACAAAGTGCTATATAAGAGCGCCGACGAACTGCCAACATATCATCTTGCAAATATCGTCGACGACCACCTGATGGAAATAACACACGTCATCCGCGGCGAGGAATGGCTGCCGTCTGCTCCGCTCCACGTATTGCTATATGCTGCGTTCGGATGGACTGACACAATGCCTCGTTTCGCGCATCTGCCGCTACTGCTGAAGCCAGAAGGCAAAGGAAAGCTCTCAAAGCGCGACGGCGACCGTCTCGGATTCCCGGTATTCCCGCTCGAATGGCACGACCCTAAGTCGGGCGAAGTATCGTCGGGATATCGTGAAGCAGGATATTTCTCTGAGGCTGTCATAAACTTCCTCGCCCTTCTTGGCTGGAACCCAGGCACTGAGCAGGAGATGTTCACTCTGGAAGAACTTGCCAGCCAGTTCAGTCTGGAGAAATGCTCAAAGGCTGGCGCAAAATTCGACTATAAGAAGTGCCAGTGGTTCAACCACGCTTATATACTGCAGAAATCTGCAGAAGAGATTGC
>JAFPAS010000272.1 GCA_017424205.1 Prevotella sp.
ATGTCCATAGCGATAGTGCGCATTACAGGGCGTTTGCCAAAGAGTCTCTCAACAGCTGTCTGAAGGTCGGCCTTAGCAGCATAACCATCATTGTTGGCTGTGATTACTTCAGATGCAGGCTTGTCCTCGTTCCAGAGAGTCACCTTATAAGTGGTAGTGTTTTCGTCAGATGCAGTTACTGTTGGCACGAACAACTGTACCATGTCGCCTTCTGCTGTTGCGAAGTCAACATCGGCAGCGGCTGCTGTGGCCACGGTAACAGTCTTTACCTCTTCCTCTGGGAATACCTGAGGAGTTGCCCAGTCGGTATAATCTTCTGTGCAGCTTGCTGTCAGCAAAGCGATGCCCAGCATATAAAATATCTTCTTCATAGTTTTATTCTTTTTTCTTAGTTGGCGAGCTGATTAGCTATTTGACTTGCATCTATTAACTTGTCAACTTGTTTACTTGTCAACTTGTCAACTTGTCAACTTGTCAACTCGCCAACTTAATTAATTATTCATTAGCAATAAACATATACTGACCTGTGATGTCGTTCAGGAATACTGTGTAGTTGCCAGCCTTAGCAGGAATGTTGGCACCATTCTGTGTACCAGCTCCGTATGGGAACTCAGTAGCACCCCAGTTGTAATCCCAACCGCCATTAGCAGCAAACTTCAGTTCGTTGTCAGCCTCGAGAACGAGCTGTGTTGTCCACAAGTGGTTCTCAGCGCCGTCGTATGTGAATGTTGGAGACATAACGTTGCCAGCAGCAGCGTCCCAGCCATTCTGTCCACCAGGCATTGCCATAGATGTGAACACATTTGGAGTAGTAGCAGTGTAAGGAGCGATAGAAACATCACCAGACTTAGTGTCGAGAGTGATAGTGTAGTAGCCCTGTGCACCATCCTTGATACATACGTTGCCATCTGAGTTGCCCTCGAAGAGAGTAGCGTCGATGCCAGAGAATGAGTCGAAGTTCTTCTGGATATCCCAGTTGCCTGGAATCTGAACCATCTTGAACTGACCGCCTGCTGGGAAGTAGCCTGTGTAAGAAATCTTACCAGTACCAGTAGCCTTGTCATATTCCTCGCCAGCGATAGTCATCAGAGGGATAAGACCAGTGCCAATCTTGTCGGCGCCATTGCCCCAAGAACCGTCACCAATGCAGTTACCAACGAGATACCACAGAACAGGAGCGGCATCCTTCAGCTCTACATAGTAAGGGATAGTCTTAACAGTAACAACATTAGAATAGATTGTCTCAGCACCAGCAAGAACAGACATTACTCTTACCTTGATTTCCTGCTCGGCAGGAACAGCGTCTTGTGCCCATCCGGCAATCTGCTGAAGAGCCTTAGCCAACTTAGCTGCATTGAGTGTGCCCTTTGCCTGTGAGAAGATATCCTCGATAGTAGCATAGTCAGCCTTAGTTGCGCCGCTTTCGTCGGCAGCAGCCTCGTCTGTTGATATAGTCCAGCTGTCAGCAATAGACACCTGCAACTGATACTGTGCGGCAACAGGGAAGCCATAGTCAGGCTGCGACCATGTGAAAGGTATCTCTGTAGATGTGGCCAAGTCGATGGCTGTAGCCGCATAAGATGGTGTGTTCAGTTTGAACGATGAAGTTGTAGGCTGCTGCAGTACTGGATTTGAGTCGTTGTCATCCTCGCATGCGGTAAACAAGCAGATGCTTAATAGCAACAGCAGTGATGATTTAAATATATTTTTCATAATCATTGTTTTTTTATTTAGTTGACAAGTTAACGAGTTGGCAAGTTAACGAGTTATTTGTATCATACTTAACTAAAAGCATTAACCAGTCTGCTCGTCTACTTGTTAACTTGTCTACTTAATTAAATTAATAACCATCATTCTGAGTTATTTCGCCCTTAACCTGAGCAGCAGGAATAGCAAATATTATCTTGTAGTCCTCGATATTACGGCCTTCCTTTACGCCGCCCTTCCACTGCCAGTTGTAGTTGGTGTTACCAGCATACTTGCCATGGCGGATAAGGTCTACGCGGCGGCGTCCCTCGAAGTAGAACTCACGGCTCCACTCGTCAAGGATGTCGTTCATAGAGAAACCAGCCTTTGTGGCAGCGTTAGCACGTGTGCGCAGGTCGTTGATTGCCTTGATACCCTCAGCAGTTGCTGTTCCGCCATTCTCGCGGGCTGTTGCCTCAGCGTATGTAAGGTAAGCCTCTGCCACACGGAAGAAGAAGAAGTCCATGTCAGGGAATGTTGCATCGTGACCAGCTGTGCCGTCGGTCTTGAAGTTAGTGAACTTAGCCACTGCATAACCGTCTTTGAAGTCGCCAAGATAACCCTTGGTGTTCTCAATGCTCTCGCGGCCAACACCATCAAACAGAGCGCGGTCGTCGCCAGCAGCCTCTGTCATGTTGTAAGAGTTTACCTGTGGCGCATTGCCGTCAGCGAAGAACTTCTTGATGAGGTCAGGGCGAGCCTTGTTACCACCCCAAACCTGGTCTGTGCCGTTTGTTGCGATAGGGTCGTTAGGATTAGAGTGCATATCTGCATCGTAGGTAGAAGCGATGAGGTAGAGTGAAGTACCCCAGCTTGTGGTCTTCAAACCATCCTGCAGTATTGGGAACACACCCTCGTAAGCAGCATCGGTCTCACCATTGTCGCCCATGAAGAGCATCTGGTAAGCGCTCCAGCCGTTAACGCTCTTTGTGTTGAGCTTGTAAGGAGAGTCCATAACCATCTTTGCATACTGTGCAGCCTTGCCCCACTGTGGAGTGCCTGTGTAAACCTCTGCGTTAAGGTAGAGGCGAGAGAGCAGCATCCAAGCAGCAGCCTTGTCAACGCGGCCGTAGTTGGCATCGCTTGACTTCTTTGCCTTAGCATCTGCAAGACCGTTTACAAGGTCGAGCAATTCTGTCTCCAACCATGTGTAAGCCTCTGCGCGTGTCATGCGTGCAGGCTGTGTCAGTGTTGTTGCGAATGGGATGTTTCCATAAGCATCCATCAACATATAATAATGTAATGCGCGGATGAAACGAATCTCGGCTGTCATTGTTGCATCATGACTGCTTGCTACCTCAAGATAGTGGTTGCAGTAAGAGATACCAGTTGTCAAACGAGCGTAATATCCATTAAGCATTGGATGTGATGCATCGTAAGTGTTGTAGCAGAAACTCTGAATACCATCGTCGCCCCAGTGGCAGATGGCCTCGTCTGTTGTCAACTCGTTTGAGTTCCACATCTGACGAACAAAACCTGTTGTACCGCCATCAAGACCGTCGATGTCGCAGTCGCCGTTGGCACCACCGTTACCAGCAAGCGCAATGTTAGCATAGCACTTGTTGAACAAACCCTGAATATCGTAGTTCAGTGAGAGGTTTGGATCGATTGGTTCTACATCTAGGTCGCCAGTACAAGATGTCATTCCGAATGTCAGCGCAAGGGCTGCAGCAGGAATTATATTTTTAATATATCTTTTCATGACTATTTTTGTTTTTAGAATTAGAAGTTCAGATTCAAACCAACGATGAATGAAAGTGGACGTGGATAAAGCTCGTTGTCATATCCGTTGCCGATTTCTGGGTCGATGCCATCGTAGTTTGTAATAGTGAATACGTTAGATACAGTTGCATACAAGCGGCCGCTGAGTCCCTTATATTTCTCGTCCTTGCCAAAGCCTTCGAAAGAGTAGCCTAAGGTGATGTTGTCGCACTTCAGGAATGAAGCGTTGTGAACATAACGGTCAGAGAGCAGAGCTGTTGGAGAGTATGTCTGCCATCCGTCAGCAAGAGAAGCTACAGGACGGTTTGACAGGAAGTTGGTAGATGCCCAAACCTCGTTCTTGTTCAAGTTGGCATTGCCAGACTCGATATTGCTGAATACATAGTTGTCGAAGCTTGCGCGGAGTGAGAAACCGAGGTCCCAGTTCTTGTACTCGAGGCGTGAAGCAAATCCCATTGTTACAGGAGCTGCAGGACTCTTATAGAAGTAGCGGTCGCCCTCAGTAATCTGGCCGTCGCCATTGCGGTCAACAACGCAGTTCTCGATAGCCTTGCCATCCTTGTCGTATGCCTGCTGGTATACATAGAATGAGTTGTATGGCTGGCCAACCTGGTTGTACTGCAGATACTTGTCTGTACCAATGGTGATACCAGTGTTAGGTACTGGCTGACCATCTGTAGATACGCCGCTCAGGTCGGTAATCTCGTTCTTGTTGTATGTGAAGTTGTAGTTCAGTGTCCAGAACAAATCCTTTGTGCGGATAGCCTTCCAGTCGAGAGAGAGCTCGATACCCTTGTTCTCGAGTGAACCGATGTTCTGCCATGCCTGGTTGCGGAATGCTGACATAGAAACTGTTGGAGCATAGTTCAACAGGTCTGTTGTCTCGCGGAAGTAAACATCAATGCTACCAGTGAGTCGCTGATCAGCGAAACCGAAGTCAAGACCAGCATTGTAAGTTGTTGTTGTCTCCCACTTGAGGTCAGGAGTGAAGTTGTCTGGACGGTAGAGTGTACCATCGCCTGCCACTGGATAGAATCCGTTTGTGCCAGTAGACATAGAGTATGTAGGAATCCAAGCATAGTTGCTGCCTATATCCTGCTGACCAGTCTTACCATAACCAAGGCGGAGCTTGAGGTCTGACAACCAGTCGGCGTTCTTCAGGAATGCCTCTTCCTTAATCTTCCATGCAAGAGCGAATGATGGGAACAGTGCCCAGTGGTCTTTGAAACGTGAAGAACCATCGTAACGAACAGTAGCTGTAAGGTAGTAGCGCTCGTTGAGGATGTAGTTAGCACGTCCGAAGAAAGACACGAGGTAGTTCTCTGTCTTATAAGAGTATGGAGTGTGAGGACGCTCTGTACCAGCGAGTGTTGCATCGTTGTTGGTAAGAGGGTAGTAGCTTACATAGTCATTGTTCTGGCTATGATAGAAGTGCTGCCACTCATAACCACCCATGATGTCGAAGTGGTGGTTCTTGTTGAAGTCCTTGTAATACTGTGCGTATGTGCTCAATGAGAGGTTGCGCTTGAAAATCTCGTCGGCTCCGTCGCTTCCATAGTAGATAGACTGTGGAGATGCAGGAGTAACGTATGTGTTCTGGCGGCCCTTAGAGATGTCTGCGCCAAGAGTCATGTGCAGTCTCAAATCCTCAAGTCCATGAACCTTATAGTCGATGTCAGCACTACCGATGAATGCGCGGCTATGAGCCACGTCGTGCTTCTCGTTGAGGATTGCCAGAGGGTTCTTCTGTGCCAGATTGTTATATGTGTAAGGCCATGTGCTGTCATTGTAAGCACCTGCCATAGGCCACTCAAAGTATCCGCCGAAGTTGTTGAGAGCCTGGTTCATTGTTGTGCCAGGAACAAGTCCGTGCTCAGCGTCATACTGGTTGAACATAGCCTTGTGATACTCAGAAGTGAATGCGTGTGGATCCTGTGTTGGGTCGAATGCAATAGCGTCGCTGATAGCCTCGCCATTAGCAAACTGGCTTCTTGAGTACATACCCTTTGCGTTGAGGTTCAAGGTAAGATGATCCTCGAAGAAAGAAGGGTTGAGGTTTACTGCAGCTGTGTAACGTCCGAAGTCAGAAGACTTGATGATACCTTCCTGGTTTGTGTAACCCAAAGATACACGGTAAGGGAGGTTCTTCAGTGCACCGCTAACAGTAAGGTTATGGTCTGTGCTTATCGCTGTGCGCATAATCTCGTCCTGCCAGTCGGTGTTAGCTGTACCAAGAGCCTTGTAAGCATCGCTCTCCTCGCCCCAGATGTCCTTGATGAATGCACGGTACTCGTTGCCGTCCATCACGTCGATAGTCTTTTTCTTTGTG
>JAFPAS010000022.1 GCA_017424205.1 Prevotella sp.
GGGTTATAGTGGTAAATGATAGGTGAGCGTGAAGTGAAAAAGAAAACAACAAAGCAGAATAAAAATACAAGCGGGTGGTAAAGAATTATGGAAGGTGAGATTTTTTATTTCACAAAACCCAGTTTCTCTTTTTTCTTGCTCTTGTCGTTTGAGAGTGTGAGATGAAGGCAAAATCTTCAAAAAATGCCGATTTCATCGAAGATTTTATGCGTTTCAATCAATGATTAACGATACAGAAGGTGAAGAATGAATTGTTAACGTACTTTAAATCTTGTTCTATGAAAGAAAAAAGTGGGGAGATGTGGTGGAAAGTGGGGGAATTTTTTATTAACTTTGTGCTCAAATCTCTTATATAAGATGAACGTATGCGATTTTTAGGAAACATAGAAGGAAAAGCTGATTCGAAGGGCCGTGTTTTTCTCCCGTCAGTGTTCCGCAAGGAACTGCAGATGGGAGGGAGCGAATCGTTGGTGCTTCGTAAGGATGTATTCCAGCATTGTCTGGTGCTTTACCCTGAAGCGGTATGGAACGAGATGATGGATACGATGCGTCGTAAACTGAATCGCTGGAATCCTCATGAGCAGCAGGTCTTTAGGCAGCTTGTGTCAGAAGCAGAGGCTGTGACACTTGACGGCAACGGTCGCTTCTTGCTTACACGCCGTGCGAAAGAGTTTGCAGGCATATGTTCTCAAGTGACATTCATCGGCATGGGTGATACAATAGAAATCTGGGCCAAGGAAAATACTGAGCAGCCATTTATGGAGCAGGAAGACTTCGGCAAAGCCTTAGCGAAGATTATGGCAGCCGATGACGGAGAAGGATGCACAGAATAGTATGGCGAGTCATTGCAAGATATCAATCAATCGTGCCACAAACAGCTAAAGTAGAATACTGAAATCGCAGATTTTTCACTTCGGCAGGAAAAACATACCGACGGCAGGCATAAGGCTGCCCGCAACAAGCAAAATATGCAAATGGAAACTACATACCACATACCAGTATTATTGACCGAGAGCGTCGACGGATTAGCAATCAGTGAAGGCAAGGTGTTCGTTGACGTTACGTTTGGAGGAGGCGGACATTCTCGAGAGATTCTTTCACGACTCGGGAAGGACTGCCAGCTCTACTCATTCGATCAGGATGCCGATGCAGAGGCAAATGCATCTGTTCGTCGTGAGGATGGTGTGACGTTGGCAGGTGATGAGAGGTGGACATTTGTCCGTTCGAACTTCCGCTATCTGAAAAACTGGATGAGGTATTACGGATGTGATGGAGTAGACGGCATACTGGCTGACCTCGGAGTGTCCAGTCATCATTTTGATGATGAAAGCCGTGGCTTTTCTTTTCGTTTTGACTCTCCGCTCGATATGCGCATGAATAAGCGTGGTGGAATTACAGCTGCAGATGTGGTGAATGACTATGACGAGGAACGTCTGGCAGATATAATCTATCTTTATGGCGAACTGAAACAGTCGAGGCGTATAGCAAAAGAAATTGTCAAGGCAAGAGCAGAAAAACGCATCGCTACGACCCATGAATTGATGAATGCAGTGCAGAAATGTTTTCCGCAACAGCGAGAGAAAAAAGACATTACGCGACTCTTTCAAGCATTACGTATCGAGGTGAATAAGGAGATGGACGCCTTGCGTGAGATGCTCACAGCAGCTACAGAGGTGCTAAAGCCTGGCGGAAGACTTGTGGTGATAACATACCACTCGCTTGAAGACCGAATGGTTAAGAACATAATGAAAACAGGAAATGTGGAGGGCAAGATGAAGCAAGATTTCTACGGCAGAATAGAAAGCCCGTACAAACTGGTTACGACAAAGCCTGTCACACCTACAGCTGAAGAACAGAATATCAATCCGCGCAGCAGAAGCGCGAAGTTAAGAATAGCAGAAAGGAGAGAAGGATGAGCGAAAAGGAACAGAAAATTAAAGCTGAAGAGAACGATGTGACTCAAGCAGAAACGATAGAAGCGAAGCAGGTTTCTGAAGAAAAAACAGTTCAGATGCAATCGTTCTCGGAGGTTTTGCGAGAGCAGATACATGAAGAGGAAACTGCACCCGCATCACAGAAACTCTCTATAATAAAGATTCTCGGTGGAGACTTCTTTACATCGCAGATTCTGCGACGTCAGATTTTACTCATGATATACATCTCGATATTCATCATCATATATATATCAAACCGCTATAGTTGTCAGAATAGCATGCACGAGATTGAAAATCTGAAAGAAGAGCTGCAGGACATGAAGTTTAAGGCTCTCTCGACATCAAGCCGCTTGACAGAGCAGTCAAGACAGAGCAAGGTGCTACAGAAGCTGAAGGAGAACAAAGACAGTGTGCTACATATAGCGACACAGCCGCCGTTTATCATCAACGTGCCAGAAGAAAACACCACAACAGCAGAGTAACGTGCAACACACAGCAATGTGCACTGCTCGGCGCAGACAACAAGAAACACAAATTATCACAACAAAAAAAGAAGAGAGAATTAGACAATGGCTAAATTTAACGAGAAAATATCAATGCGACGCTATCGTATCATGGCGTGGATAGTGCTGCTTCTGGCTATAGGCATTGTGTGTAAGGCTGGCTATATAATGACAGTGAAGCGCGGCTACTGGACAGAAGTTTCGGACAGACTCATCGCTGACAGCTTGCCAGTGAAGCCTACACGAGGAAACATATTGAGCTGCGACAACCAGCTGCTGGCATCAAGCCTGCCAGAATATAAGTTGTTTGTAGACTTCCGTGCCATGTACGAGTCGAAGACTGACACGCTATGGGCAGAAAAAGAAGACAGCATCTGCCAGGGATTGCATGAGATTTTCCCGCAGCGAAGCGTAGAGGAATTCAGAGAACATCTGAGAAAGGGCTTGAATAAGGAGTATACCGACAAAGAAGGCAATGTGAAGAAAGGCAGTCGCCACTGGCCTATATGGTCAAAACGAGTAAACTATTCTACATATTCAGAGGTGAAGAATCTGCCTATCTTCAAGCTCAATCCATACAAGGGAGGTTTCCACTTCGAGATATACAATGCCAGAACAAGACCAAATGGCACACTGGCATCAAGAACTATCGGAGAAATGTATGGTGCTATAGACTCTGCACGATGCGGATTGGAACTATATTACGACTCTGTGCTGCGAGGCAAGGAAGGTCTGCTAAACAGAAGAAAAGTAAGACGTGACTATCTCAGCATCATGATACAAGAGCCGATAAACGGTGCTGACATCGTGACAACGCTTGACGTTAACATCCAGGACTTGGCGGAGAAAGCCGTGACTGACGAAATGGAGGAAATCGGTGCAGAGTTGGGTGTAGCTATCGTTATGGAAACAAAGACGGGTGATATAAAAGCTCTTGTGAATCTATCAAGAGTGAGTGATGGAAAAGGTGGGCATACATATCGCGAAATAAAGAATAATGCTGTCTCTGACCTTGTAGAGCCAGGCTCTGTGTTTAAAACTGCATCGATACTTGCAGCTCTCGAAGACGGAAAGATTGACACAACAAGCAGATATAACGTTGATACGGGCGGAGGAGTGTATGCAATGTACGGCAGACAGATGCGCGACCATAACTGGCGACGTGGTGGATACGGAGTGCTTTCTGTTCCGAAAATTCTTCATGTCAGCAGTAACATCGGAGTCAGCAGACTTATTGACCGTGCATATCATAACGAACCAGAGAAGTTTGTCGAGAGAATACACAGCATGGGATTGGGCATAGACCTTGACCTCCCTTTCCCAGGAGCACAGAAACATGCCATAGTGCGTATGCCGAAGAAAAACTCAAGAGGTCAGTATACCAATTGGGCGAAGACAACGCTGCCATGGATGTCTATCGGTTACGAAACACAGATTCCGCCAATATTCACAGTGGCATTCTATAATGCAATAGCAAACGACGGACGTTTCATGCAGCCTCGTTTCGTAAAGGAAATACAGAAGAATGGCGAGACGATAAAGAAATTTGAACCAGTCTGCCTCATAGATAAAATCTGTAGTGAGGAACCGCTCAGAAAGATACAGGCCATACTTGAGGGAGTAGTATCTCAGGGATTAGGAAAGAAGGCTGGCAGTAAATCGTTCCGCGTAGCTGGTAAGACAGGAACCGCACAGATTGCAGATGAAAAAGGTTCTTACAAATCTGGACGTGTGAGATACTGGCTCTCATTCTGTGGATATTTCCCTTATGAAAATCCTGAGTATACCTGCATCGTCTGTCTGAAAAAGACAGGTCTGCCAGCATCAGGTGGCGGTATGGCAGGTGCAGTATTCCATAATATCGCAGAGGGTATCATGGCAAAGCGTTTGAAGCATGAGGTGAGAGTGGCACGTGACTCTTCATCTATCTTAATACCTGATGTGAAGAACGGAAGTATCTCGGCAGCAAACTATGTGCTAAGAAACCTGGATATAAAAACAGAAGGCGAGACAGACGCGCAGAGTTTTGGAAACGCTCTGTGGGGAAGTGCAAAACGAGGAAAGAACAGCGTTAGGATTACAAAAAATGACGTGACACCCGCAAATCATGTTCCTGATGTTGTGGGAATGGGTGCCCGTGACGCTGTTTACAGATTGGAGAAACATGGCCTGAAGGTTAAGATCGTTGGCTGTGGCAAGGTCAAGAAACAAAGCATTGCCCCTAGCACGAAGGTGAAAAAGGGAATGTGCGTGACTATTGAGTTAGGATAAAAAACATCGAAATAATATAAAAAACAATAGAATAGCATGACTCTGAACGCTATTATCGAAAACATACAGTGCTTGAATATTGTCGGTGAAACGTCACTCGACATCACCGGCGTAAGCATTGATAGCCGCCAAGTAAAGCCAGGAAGTGTATTCATCGCTATGCGTGGTACGCAGGTTGACGGACATAAGTTTATTCCTATGGCTGTGGAGAAAGGTGCTGCGGCTGTAATCTGTGAGGAAATACCTCAGAATACCGAGCATAGCAATGTGACATATATACAGGTCTCTTCTTGCGAAACAGCAGTAGGACCAGTTGCTACGGCATTCTATGGTTTCCCGTCAAGAAAACTTAAGCTGGTGGGAGTGACTGGCACAAACGGCAAAACCACCATAGCTACATTATTATATAATATGTTCCGCCGCATGGGACATAAGTGCGGACTGCTCTCAACAGTATGCAACTACATTGAAGATGAGGCTATCGAGGCATCGCACACAACACCTGACGCCATTGAACTCAATCGTCTGCTGGCGCGCATGGTGGAGGCAGGATGCGAATATGCATTCATGGAATGTTCAAGCCACGCTATACAGCAGCAGAGAATTGGCGGACTGACTTTTGCAGGAGGCATATTCACGAATCTTACACGCGACCATCTTGACTATCATAAGACATTCGAGAACTATCGAGATGCAAAGAAGCTATTCTTCGATAACTTGCCAAAGAATGCCTTCGCTATAACAAATGCTGACGACAGAAATGGTCTTATAATGACTCAGAACTCAAAAGCTGCAGTCCGTACATACAGCACACGCAGTATGGCAGACTATAAGGCTCGCCTGCTGGAGTGTCATTTCGAAGGTATGCTGCTTGAGATGAATGGCCGTGAGGTTGCTGTTCAATTTATTGGAAAGTTCAATGTCTCTAATTTGCTTGCAGTATACGGAGCAGCTCTTATGCTTGGAAAAGCAGAGGAAGAAGTGCTGTTGACACTTTCTACTCTGCGCAGTGTCGCAGGAAGACTTGAGCCTATTCGCTCAATGGAGGGAGTTACAGCTATTGTTGACTATGCGCATACTCCTGACGCAATAGAGAATGTCCTCAATGCCATACACGAGGTGCTGAACGGAAGAGGACAGATTATTACTGTATGCGGATGCGGAGGAAATCGTGATAAAGGAAAACGTCCTCTTATGGCGCAGGAAGCCGCAAGACAGAGCGATACAGTCATACTTACTTCTGACAATCCAAGAAAAGAAGATCCAGAAGCAATTCTTGACGATATGGAGGCAGGACTGAAATCGGCAGACATGAAAAAAGTTCTGAGAATTACTGACAGAAGACAGGCTATACGCACAGCTGTACGCATAGCTAAGTCTGGTGACGTAATCCTGATTGCAGGAAAAGGTCATGAGGATTACCAGATAATTGGCGAGGTAAAGCATCACTTCGACGACCGAGAAGAAGTTAGAATGGCATTCGGCATGCAATAATATCGCATTAATGCAGAAAATGTAGAACTTACAGGGATTTATCCTGACATAAAGCAGCAAGCCGAATACAAATAAAAAAGACTGACATCAGCATGCAGGCTGATATCAGACGAAACAAAATCATAGTCTTAAAATATTAAGGACGCATGTTATACTATATTTTCAGAGAACTCGAACAATTCGGAATACAGGGAGCGCATCTTTGGAGCTACATCTCATTCCGAGCATTGCTGGCATTGATTCTTTCTCTTGTCATAAGCGTGTGGTTTGGCGAATACTTCATAAAATGGATGAGAGCCCACAATGTAACCGAGGCACAGCGTGACCGAAGCATTGATCCGTATGGACAGCAGAAGAAAGGTGTGCCTACGATGGGCGGTATTATTATACTCATTGCTATAATAATCCCATGCTTGCTGTTCGGACGTCTGCGAAACATATATATGATTCTTATGCTTGTGACAACAGTCTGGCTCGGATTAATTGGTTTTGCTGACGATTATATCAAGATGAAGATAACAAAAGACGGGCTCAAACCTATTCTGAAACTTGCAGGCCAGGGCATCCTCGGACTGTTTATCGGACTGACACTGTGGCTTTCTCCTGATGCGGTGATACGTGAGAATATCTCTGTGCAGAAATCAGACACAGAGGTGGTTATACATAAAAGTGAGCCGGTGAAATCTACAATAACGACTATCCCTTTTGTCAAGGATAATAACTTTGACTATAAGTCGATTGTCGGATTCTGCGGAAAATACAAATACGCTTTAGGATGGGGCATATTTGTGCTTATGACCGTGATTGTCGTTACAGCTGTGTCAAACGGTTCAAATCTAAATGACGGCATGGATGGCATGTGTGCCGGTAATGCTGCGATAATTGGAGTGGCCTTGGGTATATTGGCCTACGTCTCCTCGCATATTGAATATGCTGCGTATTTCGATATAATGTATATACCAGGGTCTCAGGAACTCGTGATATTTATATGTGCATTCGTCGGAGCACTTATCGGATTCCTCTGGTATAATGCTTATCCTGCACAGATATTCATGGGCGACACAGGCTCGCTTGCCATCGGAGGTATCATAGCTGTAACGGCCATTATCATACATAAGGAACTGCTCATTCCGCTGATGTGCTTCATCTTCTTCATAGAAAGTCTGTCAGTTATGCTGCAGATACAAGTGGCGAAATGGGGTAATAAGCGTGGAAGGAAAATACGCTTGTTTAAGAGAGCGCCGATACATGATGCATTCAGAGTCTTGCCAGGCCAAATAGGAAGTGATGTTAAAATTCTCCTCAACTGGCCTCGTGGCTGCTGGCTCGAATCAAAGATAACCACCAGATTCTGGATTGTTACTATCCTTCTGGCGGCACTGACTATCATAACACTCAAGATAAGATAGACACCTATAATATATTGTCATCAGAATTACGGATGGCAGGAATATGACTGAAAAGACAAAGTCGTTCTGCGTGAATCCTTCATCTCATGAAGACAACAGAACGAACAAACATATTGCAGAGAATAATATATGTCAAAGAAACTTGTAATACTCGGAGCAGGTGAGAGCGGAGCAGGTACAGCAATACTTGCAAAGCAGAAAGGATACGACGTGTTCGTATCGGATATGGGCGTAATCAAGCAAAAATATAAAGATATATTAGACAGACACAACATAGAATGGGAGGAAGGACAGCATACGGCAGAACGCATACTTGCTGCTGACGAAGTGGTGAAAAGCCCAGGAATTCCTGATAGCGCTCCACTCGTAAAACAGCTGATAGCGCAGAATACACCAATACTTGCTGAACTTGAGTTTGCACAAAGATACAGCAAAGGCAAGTATATATGTATTACAGGTTCTAACGGTAAGACTACGACAACCTCGCTCATATACTACATTATGCAGCAGGCAGGAAAGGATGTAGCGCTTGCGGGCAATATAGGAAAGTCTTTTGCTATGGAAGTGGCAGAGAATGACCATGAGTGGTATGTTCTGGAAATAAGTTCTTTCCAGCTTGACAATATGTTTGACTTTAAGGCTGACATAGCTGTGCTGATGAATATCACTCCTGACCATCTTGACAGATATGACTTCGAAATGCAGAACTATGCAGACTCGAAGATGCGAATAATACAGAATCAGACGCAAGATGATATATTTGTATATTGGAAACAAGACGAGTATATCGACAAGGAACTGGAAAAACGCAGAGCAGGATATGCTCCGCAACCAACACCATCTAGCAAGCCAGTGCATGGCGGATGTCCAAGAGAGTGCTCATTCTGCGATGCTGATTTTGAGAAATTAAACCTGGAGTTCTCGCAGATGGGGCAGCATAACAAACGAAATGCCTTGGCTGCATATTTCGCGACACGAAATGCCGGAGTCAGTGAAGACGTGATACGTGAGTGCCTGCAGAATTTCCCTGGTGTGGAACATCGTTTAGAGCGAGTCGGAGAGAAGCATGGAGTATTGTATATCAATGACTCTAAGGCCACAAACGTTGATGCCTGCTATGTTGCAATGCAGGCCATGGAACGTCCTACAGTACTTATTGTCGGAGGAAAAGACAAAGGTAATGACTATTCTACGCTGGTGGATATAGTGCGAGAAAAGTGCCGTGCGCTTGTATTCTTAGGAGCAGACAATACAAAATTGCAGGAAGCATTCGGAAATATAGGCCTGCCTATAGCAGATACACATTCTATGGCAGAATGTCTTGAAGCTTGCACGCAATTCGCACAGCCAGGCGATGCCGTCTTGTTGTCGCCATGCTGCGCTTCGTTCGATTTGTTCCGAAATATGGAGGACAGAGGTGAACAGTTCAAGACAATAGTGCGAGGCATGTGATTGCTGGTACACCGTGAATATAGTGAGAGAAGTAAAATAAACACTAAGACATAAATTCTTTAATGAATAAAATATCTAATCTATTCAAGGGTGACAAGGTGGTATGGATGATATTCTTCATACTATGTCTTGTGAGCATCATCGAGGTGTTCTCGGCTTCGTCGTTCCTTACATTTAAGGGCGGAAGTTACCTTGGACCGCTTATTAGGCATACGTTCTATATCCTGCTCGGCGTGCTGACAATGATAGTGATAGTGAATATCCCATGCAAATATTTCAAGGTGTTCACTTTCCCGTATCTGTTTGTATCATTCGTTCTGCTTATAGCCGTATATTTCATAGGCGAATCAACCAATGGCGCCAATCGTTGGATATCAATTGCTGGAGTAAATTTCCAGCCGTCAGAGTTGGCAAAAGGCGCATTAGTTCTTGCTGTGGCGCAAATTCTTAGTGCGATGCAGACAGATAAGGGTGCCGACAAGCAGGCATTTACATTGGTCATGATAACCTGTGCGTTTATCATTCCTCTGATATTTGTAGAGAATCTGTCCACTGCCGCGCTCCTGTCATTTGTTGTTTTCTGTATGATGATAGTTGGCAGAGTGCCATTTTCGCAGTTAGGTAAACTAGTAGGCGTTGTCGTAATTATAGCTTCGCTGGCACTTGCATCTATCATGCTGTTCGGCAATGATAAGAAGGAGATGACAGCTGAAGGCAAGGCTAAGACAGAACTTGTGGAGAGTACTGTTGCAGAAGAGAAGGAAGACAAGAATATGATTTCTTCTGTGCTGCATCGTATGGACACATGGAAAGGACGTATAAACGAATTCTTTGCACCAGAGGTGGCTCCAGAAGATTATGACCTTGACCGTAAGGCACAGGTAGCACATGCCAATATAGCTATCGTGAAGAGCAATGGCATCGGCCGTGGTCCGGGAAACTCAGAAGAGCGCGATTTCCTCTCGCAAGCATTCTCTGACTTCATCTATGCAATAATCATCGAAGAGATGGGCATAGCAGGTGCAGCCCTTGTTGCCATTCTGTATGTCATTCTGTTCTGGCGAGCAGGCGCTATTGCCAGAAACTGCGCCAACACCTTCCCTGCGTATTTAGCCATGGGTATCGGTATGCTGCTTGTAGTTCAGGCCATGTTCAATATGGCGGTGGCAGTAGGAATGGCTCCCGTTACCGGACAGCCGCTTCCGCTTATCAGTCGAGGCGGAACGTCGACAGTGATGAATTGCGTGTATATCGGAGTACTGCTGTCTATTTCGAAGTCGGCAAAGAAACGCGATTCTAAGAAAACTATGCAGCCTGCTGCTGCATAGCATGATGTGACTTGCCTGCTGCGTATACGATGCTGGACAGGATGATGACATCCTATGTAATATAACTTCATAAACATATAGAAACTTAATCATGAGCCTAAGAATAATGGTAAGCGGTGGAGGAACCGGAGGACACATCTTCCCTGCTGTCTCAATAGCAAATGCAATAAAAATACTTCGTCCTGATGCAGAAATCCTTTTTGTTGGAGCGGAAGGACGTATGGAGATGGAGCGTGTGCCGCAGGCTGGCTATAAGATAATAGGATTGCCAGTGCGCGGACTGATTCGTCCGCTATGGAGTCTGCGTAATATAGGTGTCATGATAGACTTCTTGAAGAGTCGCTCTATGGTGAAGAGTATTATAAAGGACTTTAAGCCGCAGGCAGTAGTCGGAGTAGGCGGATATGCCAGCAGCCCAACTCTTAACGCAGCGCATGCTATGGGCATTCCATGCATAGTGCAGGAGCAGAACTCATATGCGGGTGTGACAAACAAGTCACTTGCAAAGAAGGCTGCAAAGATATGTGTTGCATATGATGGCATGGAACGTTTCTTCCCGAAGGAGCGTATTGTTATGACAGGCAATCCTGTCAGACAGTCTTTGTTGCAGTGCAAGGCCACTAAGCAAGAGGCTCGCAGAGCGTTCGGGCTTGACGAAGAGAAGCTTACAGTTCTTGTTATAGGTGGTTCTCTCGGAGCGAGAACAATCAACGACGCCATAGCGCAAAGCATAGACAAGTTCCAGACGAATGGAATACAGGTGATATGGCAGACAGGCAAGTATTATGCTGCAGAATGTGAGAGTATAGCAGACGAATATTATACGGCACATGCAGGCGAGCGCATGGTTCGTCCTCAGGCATTCATAACAGATATGGCTATGGCATACCGTGCTGCCGACCTTGTGGTTTCGCGTGCAGGGGCATCAAGCATTTCTGAACTATGCCTTCTGGGAAAAGCAAGCATACTTGTCCCTTCTCCTAATGTGGCAGAAGACCATCAGACAAAGAATGCAAGAGCGTTGTCAGACAAGAATGCTGCCGTATTCTGTGCAGATAAAGATGCGAGAGCGCAGCTTGCTGACATTGCTATCAGCTTAGTTAATGACCACAGGAAGCTTGCCATGCTCGAACAGGAAGTTAAGAAGATGGCGTTCTATGATTCAGCTGAGGTTATCGCAAAGATAGTGATCGGCGAAGCAGAATCGGCGAAGCCAATGATTAATGGTTAAAGTTACAAATAACTCGTCTACTTGTCAACCCGTCTACTCGTCAACTTAACAATCAACTCGTCTACTTGTCTACTTGTTTACCGTCAACTAAACAATCACCCCGTTACCTACCGAAACTTAAATAAGGAAGAATAAAGACAATAAAGAAACATACGAATGAAGGCAATATATTTTCGGGATTTTGTCGAAGGTCAGTTTGTACGTTATGACCCTATGGAAAACCGGGCGTGTAAGGTTTCGGTTTCCGGAAGCGTCCCGCTTCGACTCGAACCGTAC
>JAFPAS010000273.1 GCA_017424205.1 Prevotella sp.
GAGCTGGGCTATCTGGTCACCGACAGAATATTCGGCAGCAGACAGATACAACGTCTTGACGCCTCGTTCTACGACCCAGAGCGCAATCCCTCATTCATCGACATACAGATGGGAGCAGGACTACACAGTTCCAGTCTGCGCTTCACGCCTGCCGCAACCAGCCTTCCTGCATCATCTACCGACACCGTCAGCATTGGAGCAAGCGCTGCAGTAGCTGTCGAGGGAGCATATTTCATAAACCGATACGTAGGCTTCGGCGGAATGATCCGACTGACATCAACACCTGTTTCACCGCTCCATCTGACCACTGACGAACGCACACAGCTGGCTGAAGCCAACGCCACACTGGAGCAATACACATATCGCAACCCAGCAAACGGCACGAAATATCCGCTCGGAGGTGTCTATAGTATGTACGTTAACAAAGGACAACTGACCGAAACTTCGGTCGATGCGGGCGTCTATGCCTCTCTGCCGCTGTCATCGCGGCTCTCTATTGGCGCGAAGGCTTTAGCTGGTGTGCGACTTTCCGGCAGTGCAACATTCACCTCAAGAAACGGACAACTGATATATGACGGAGGCGAAACAACGGATGAAGGCAAAAAGAAAAGCTACTATCTCTTCTACCGTGCCGACGGAAAAACCGTCTCAGCCTCACCGCAGAACAATAACAGACCGTTCTATGAGATAAATCCTGTGCTGAAGAACGCTACAGAGCAGTTCGATATGCTGCGCATCGATGCAAGCAACGCAGTGAATGCTGTCTTCGGAATAAACATCGCATGGCGATATTACGACTGCTTCACATGCAAGGTGTTTGCAGACTATGACACATCAAAGACAAAACTGAAATACACACGCCGCTATTTCTCTGACACGACATTGCAGAGAGCAGCCGCTACAACACTGCCCGCAGAGCATCCTGAGGTGTGGCGTCTGATGAACCACACAGAGCGCAGGACACTCTCAAAACGCATGAATCACATCACCATAGGCGCCGCATTCAGTGTCAGCCTGTAAAATATAATGCTCTAGATATTCTAGAGAATCTAGAGGATCTAGACAATCTAGAGAATCTAAAGCCAGGGTAAGGCCAGATTTGTAAGCCTTGAGATCTAGAGAATCTATATATTCTAGAGAATCTAGAGCCTCTATACTCCCCACAGAAAACATTAAACAAAAACATAAAACAATGAAAAAAACAATTCTAACACTTATCACCGCACTCCTCGCTCTCAGCCATACAGCACGCGCTGACGAGGGAATGTGGACACTGTCAAATCTGCCGCAGGCTGTCTACGAGCAGATGAAGGCTGAAGGATATAAGCTTCCATACAGCCAGCTCTATAGCGATGACAATGCCATCGTCAAGTCAGTAGTAAACTTCGGAGGCTTCTGCTCTGGCGTAGTAGTATCATCCGACGGTCTTGTCTTCACCAATCACCACTGCGGTTTCGAAGCAATCCGCTCACACTCTACCGTAGAGCACGACTATATGCTCAACGGATTCGTGGCTCAGTCGTTCGAAGAGGAACTGCCAAACAAGAATCTCTTCGTAGCCTTCATGGTATCACAGTGCGACTATACAGACGAGGTGCTCCGCCACGGCATACGCACTATGTCTTATGAAAAGCAGTCTGCACTGCTCGACTCGCTCGAGAACGCCGAGCAGGAGCGTGTGAGCAAGGAAGACGCAACACTCCGCGTAGAGCTCAAACCATTCTACGAGGGCAACAAATACTATCTCACTACCTATCGCGACTTCCGCGATGTACGCCTCGTATTTGCCATTCCTAAGTCAATGGGCAAGTTCGGCGGTGAGACAGACAACTGGATGTGGCCTCGCCAGACATGCGACTTCGCTGTGTTCCGCGTATACTGCGACCCTAAGACTGGCGGCCCTGCAGAGTATTCAAAGGACAATGTGCCTTACAAGCCAGAGGTTTACGCACGAGTAAGCACTGAGGGCTACAAGGAAGGCGACTTCGCCATGACCATGGGATACCCAGGCAGCACAGAGCGATACCTGTCAAGCTTCGGCATCAAGCAGATGCGCGACTGTGAGAATGCACCACGTCATCAGGTGCGCACCGTACTCCTCGACGTCCTGCGCAAGCACATGCGTGCCGACGAAGCAGTCAGAATCAAGTACGACTCAAAATTCGCACAGGCAGCAAACTACTGGAAGAACTCACGCGGCATGAACAAATGCATCGATTCTATCGGCATCATCACACTCAAGCAGGAGCACGAGAAGCTCATCAGACAGTATCAGGACTCAACCGGTTATCTCAAGGGACAGCTCAATATAGACCGTCTGGGAGAACTCTATAAGCAGAACTACGCTACAGCAAAGGCGCAGACCATATTCTACGAAACATTCGGACGCACCAACGAGGTGGTGTCACGCGCTATGCGATGGGCTATGGGCGCTGCCGTACAGGGTCCTAAAGACAAGCCTAAGAAGCAGTTCGTGCAGTTTAAGGACAACAGCGACGCATGGGACCTCGCTACAGAGAAAGAGGTGCTCGTAGCACTGCTGAAGAACTACCGCGAGCAGGTTGAAGCAGAATACCTGCCTGACTTCTACTCTACAATTGACCAGATGCCAGGCGCTACAGCACACGACAAGTACGTAGCTTATGTTGATGAGCTCTATAAGTCGCCTATCATGTCGTCTGAGCCAATATTCTTCAATAAGAAGAAGGTAGAGAAGAAGATGTCAGCCGACCTCGCCGTGCAGATGGGACAAGACCTTCTGGTTATCATGCAGAAAGTGACAGGAGCCTCACCTGAGCTCTTAAACGAAATGGACGAACAGGAACGCCTGCTCTGTGATGCTAAGGTGGCTATGGAGATGGATATGCCTCACTATAGCGACGCTAACTTCACACTGCGTATGTCATACGGACAGGTGGGCGGATACATGCTCAACGGCAAGCCTTCAGGCTACTACACCGACCCACAGTCAATCTATAAGAAGATGCTGCTTGGCGACGAGAAGACAGCAGGCAAGAACTTCGTATACGAGTACTTTGCTGAACCTATCATGCACGAGCTTTTCTCTGCTAAGGATTTCGGCCAGTATAACGACCCAGTGACAGGCACCATGAACCTCTGCTTCCTTACAAACAACGACATCACAGGCGGCAACTCAGGCTCTCCAGTGTTCGACGGCAATAACCGTCTCATCGGACTTGCGTTCGACGGCAACTGGGATTCGCTCTCAAGCGATATCTTCTTCGATAAGACTCTGGCACGCTGCATCTGCGTTGACATCCGCTACATGATGTTCATGATGGAGAAATGGGGCAAGGCAGACCGTCTCATCAACGAGATTAAGAAATAATACACTTAAGGCTTCATAATGTTATTGACTCCGGCGGCTTCTGTCATTCAGAATCGCCGGAGTCTAGATATTCATTCTATTATAAGCATTTCAGACTGCCAGTAGCCGCTCCACTTCATTCTACACTCTCTGGAGCATCATACATCATTATGCAGTCTGCCCGATATGGAGCTATAATATCCATCACAACACAATAACAAAAAATGAATAAACGTGCTAATTTTGCCACCCGTCTGGGAGCCATCCTTGCAGCTGCAGGCAGTGCCGTAGGCCTTGGCAATATATGGCGGTTCCCCTGCGAGACAGGCGCCAATGGCGGAGCAGCATTCATATTGGTCTATATCTTCTGCATAGTATTCATCACCGTGCCTGTGCTTATAGCCGAACTGGCTGCCGGACGAGAGTCGAGGACAAACGTCTACGACGCCTTCCGCACACTGCCTAAGAAAACCATTCTCGGCCGCCACGGACGCATCGTGTGGACCTTTGTCGGCGCAATGTGTGTGCTTGCGGGCTTCCTCGTATTCTCTTACTACAGCGTAGTGGCAGGATGGACGCTGCAGTACACTATTGAAGCAGGCATAGACAGCTTTGCCGGCAAGACCTCTGCACAGTTTGCAGCAGACTTCAACACATTCATTTCTGACCCAGTGCGCCCTGCCCTGCCTATGATAGCGTTCATTGTGACCACGACAGTCATAGTCACTCTCGGCGTACAGCGCGGCATAGAGCTTGCTTCGAAGATTATGATGCCGCTGCTGCTCGTTCTTTTAGGCGTGCTGGCATGCTGCTCGCTGACACTTCCTGGAGCATCAGCTGGACTGGAATTCCTGTTCAAGCCCGACTTTTCTAAGATTACTCCGCAGGTAGCTATAAACGCTATGGGACAGGCGTTCTTTACGCTCAGTGTCGGCATGGGCTGTCTGATGACCTATGCATCGTACTTCTCAGACAAGGTGAACATCGTGAAAGATGCATTCAGCGTAGCTTTCATCGATTCTTGCGTAGCTATTCTCGCAGGAGTGATAATCTTCCCTGCAGCTATGTCTGTAGGCGTAAGCCCTGACACTGGCCCTACTCTGGTGTTCATAACGCTGCCGAACGTGTTCCAGCAGGCATTTGGCGCCACACCATGGCTATGC
>JAFPAS010000274.1 GCA_017424205.1 Prevotella sp.
ACAATTTTTCTTCTTTGACTGAATAAAACATGAAAATATGCATAAAGAAAAAAGTCACGGGTTATTCTCTTCCGTATGGAGAGGATAACCCGTGACTGATGATGACAAAACATTGTCCTTATCTTTCCTGCAGATTGTTGTCTTTAATAATGTTACGAAGTGTCGTACCGTCGTCGATATTGCCGATGAAGCGGGTGAGGACTCTAATTTTCTCACCGTGTCCTGCCTGCACAAGGTCTTTGATAGAATTGCCTACGCAGTAGTCGCCGCAGAGTCCTGCTACGTATATCTCCTGTATGCCGTTCTCCTCTATAATGCTGAGGAGTTTCTTTGCGCTGTCAGCGTTTGCCATGATGGAATACTCATCAACAGCCACGTTGTCGCCCTTTGTCAGTACTGGCGAGCATGGTATTTGCTTGTTGACAGCCTCAAAGACTGGCTGGTAAATGCTTGCTCCATGACTATATGCCACACAGTGCACAGGCCACATTCCACCGTTGTCCTTAAACGATGAATGATTATATGGATGAAAATCTGCCGTCATGACTATCTGGCTGAATGTTCCTGCTGGCTGCTCTGCAATATATGCCGCAAGACTATCCATCACGGCTGGTGCCCCGCTCACTGCGAGCGATCCGTTAATAAAATCATACTGCACATCAACTAAAAGAAGAAGTTTCTTTGTGCATGATGTTTCACACTGATTGTTGCACTGCTGTGCTGATGCATTTGTTGTCATAATCATCGCAACGATTAAAATTAGAAATGTTTTCATTTTAAGCTGTTTATGTTTGTGTTATCTAATATTTATTCTCTTATTCTACCTCTATACCCACGAAGCATCTATACATATAACAAAATACATAATTATTGTGCAAAATTACAAATAATATTTATATAGCAGGGGATTTTTTACAAAAAAACTTAAAACCGTTTATACTTTTTGCATTCTATGACGTCTTATAAGTAAATTCGCAGATGAAAAGCGTAGTTTTGACCAAACAAATTTAGAAAAAAGATAACAACACAAATTATTAACACTTAACAAAAGAAAGAAAGAACATGAAAAAAAGTATTCTATCAATAGCAGTATTAGCTGGCGTCATGGCATTCAGTAGCTGTGCCAGCAAGAAGGATTTAGAGAATTGCCGCCTGCAGAACAACGAGCTGACCACAAAGTTCCAGGATAGCAAAGAGCAGCTGGCTGCTGCCAATGAGCGCATCAACTCTCTTTCAGACCAGCTGGCACTAAGCCGTGAGCAGCTGGCAGAAGCAAAGGAAAACTATGCTTCACTGCAGAAGAGCCTCGACAAGAGTCTGAGCAACACAACAGACAATAATATCAATATCTCAAAACTTGTTGACCAGATTAACGAGTCAAACCAGTATATCCGCCACCTTGTGGAGGTTAAGAGCAAGAGTGACTCACTCAATATGGTGCTGACAAACAACCTGACTCGCTCACTCAGCCGTGAGGAGCTGAAGGAGGTTGACGTTCAGGTATTGAAGGGTGTAGTGTATATCTCTCTGGCAGACAACATGCTGTATAAGAGCGGCTCGTATGAAATAAACGAGCGTGCTGCAGAGACACTATCGAAGATTGCAAAAATCATCATGGACTACAAGGACTACGATGTGCTGATAGAGGGCAATACAGACAACGTGCCTGTTAATGCGGCTGCAGCTTCAATGAAGAATATCCGCAACAACTGGGACCTCTCTTGTCTGCGTGCATCAAGTGTTGTTCAGGAACTGCAGAACAAGTATGGCGTAGACCCTAAGCGTCTGACAGCAGGTGGACGTGGCGAATTTAATCCGCTCACAGACAACGATACAGAACTGGGCAAACAGCGTAACCGCCGCACTCAGATTATCATCACTCCAAAACTTGACCAGTTTATGGACCTTATCGACAAGGCTCCAGAGGAGTAAGCATCTGGTTATAATAAAAACAAAGAGGCAGGCTTGATTAAAGCCTGCCTCTTTTTGATTCTATGGACTAGAGGGTCTAGATATTCTAGATATTCTAGAAGCTCTAGAGAGACTATAATCTATAGTGATTCTTCTGACAAGAGCGCATCAGCCAGTTCCTGCAGTTTCGGAATATCAGTTGTCTTCATTCTCGACTTGATAGTAACCATAGGCGGCACAATCGTTATATTCTTCATCTCCTGCAGCATGCTGGTCATTATCTTGCCTGCAGTCGGCGCCCATGAGCCATTCTCGATGACTGCAACGCGACGGTTCTGATAATTCTTCATCTGGAGATGGTGGAGGAACTTATGCATCGGCGGGAAGACATTAGCATCGTATGATGCCGCTGCAACAACAAGGTGCCCCATACGGAATGCATCCTCTACCGCCTCTGCCATGTCGTCGCGCGAGAGGTCTGCAAGCGCAACCTTACCTGCACCTTTCTCACGCAGAATCTCCGCCATACGCTCAGCTACAGCCTTTGTTCCGCCATGTATTGAGGCATAAGCCACCAGCACACCTTCTGTCTCAACCTCGTATGCTGCCCATGTCTTATATAGTCCGAAATAATAGCTCAGGTTTTCTGTCAGTATCGGTCCGTGCAGCGGACATATCATCTTGATATCGAGGGCAGCTGCCTTCTCCAGCAGACGTGTGACCTGCGGACCATACTTGCCGCAGATATTGAAGTAGTAGCGTCGTGCCTCACATGCCCAGTCTTCGTCAGCAGATAGTGCACCGAACTTTCCGAAACCATCAGCCGAGAATAGTATCTTGTCTATATCGTCATAACTAACAATAACCTCTGGCCAATGAACCATCGGTGCAGTGTAGAATGTCAAGGTATGCTCGCCAAGCGACAGGCTGTCGCCTTCCTTCACTTCTATTGCTCTGCCATCGACATTCAGGCCTTCGAAAAACTGCGGCATCATCTGTAAAGCCTTGGCAGAAGAAACAACCTTAAGCGATGGGTATGTCTCGAGCATTTCTGCCACGAGTGCAGCATGGTCGGGTTCCATGTGATGAACGACAAGGTAGTCAGGCTGTCGACTGCCGAGAGCCTCTGCAAGGTTTCTCTTCCATTCATCAGCCTTGCGTGCGTCAACAGTGTCAAGCACCGCCACCTTATCATCAAGTATAATGTATGAATTGTATGACATACCATTTGGCACATCATACTGACTTTCGAACAAATCGATATCGAGGTCATCTACCCCAATATATCTTACTTTTTCCGTAATTTTTGTGTTCATATTGTTATATCCTTTATTTTTCTTTTTACCTTTCGATATTATACAAAATCTATGCCGATTCTGTTTTTCAAATGACCGAGGGATGCAAAATATTATTATATGAAAGTGATTTAAGTTTCGAATACAGATGCTGTAATGTTATTTTCAGCCACACACGACTGAGAGAAGAATGCAAGCATAAGGCTACCACAGCAGCAACAGTCCGGCAAACGCAGCCATCAGCAACATCTTGATAGGATTAATCTTCACCCAGAATGTGCCGACAAATGTCGCCACGAATATTGCTATCGATATATAAAAATGCCATGGGCTGGCAGGTGTGTAGAAATTATCAGCATTACAAAGCAGCAATGCCGCAGCAGCAAGCATGCCCAC
>JAFPAS010000275.1 GCA_017424205.1 Prevotella sp.
CCGTCCCACACGAATGCTGCCATGCCGCATAACGGGAAGAGCAACGTCCAATGACGATAATGCATAGCACTGTCTGCCACGCTGGCATTATCTGTTAACAGTGATAGCAACGAGGTGCCTGCTACGGCATAGAGCACTGTAAAAGACACGGATATAAGTATGCCCCAAACAAAGAGTTTTTGTATAGCCGAATGCAGTTCTGGCTTATTTCTGGCACCTATAGCCTTGCCTGTCAATGCCTCGCCAGCAAAAGCGAAGCCGTCCATGAAATAGCTGAAGAGAGTGAAGAACTGCATGAGAAGTGTATTTACTGCAAGTTCGACATTGCCGAGACGTGCGCCTGCGGAGATAAAGAAGAAATGGACAACAATCATGCACAGCGTACGTAAGAATATATCTCTGTTTACGCTGAAAAGCGCAGCAAGACGGTCACGACGCCATAACCCTTCCCATACCGCACTGCTCCACATCCTGCCGTAATTATACCAGCACAGAACAACTGCCAGTACTAACCCACCCCACTGCGCGAGCAATGTGCCTAAGGCGACGCCGCGTATCTCCATGCCGAACGAATAGACAAACAGCAAGCTAAGCAGAATATTAAGTATGTTCTGGAATATAGCTATAACCATCGGTATGCGTGAGTTCTGCATTCCGATGAACCAGCCGTTTAACGCAGACAGAATCAGCGATGGCGGTGCTCCCCAAATGACAATCTGAAAATACTGGCGTGTGAAAACCGCAACTTCTGCAGAAGGGCTAATCAGCCACATCGACACAATGAAAAGCAACGGCGACAGAAGAAGCATAAGAACAGAGAGTATTGCCGCAAGCGATGAGTTCTGAACAAGGAGTTGCATGACGGCTGTAAAATCACGGCGTCCATATGCCTGTGCAGTAAGTCCGCTCGTACCCATACGCAGGAATACGAACATCCAATAGACGACATTAAAAAGCATGCCGCCCACGGCTATAGCGCCAAGATATACCTCTGAACCCAGATGCCCGGTTATAGCGACATCGACAATACCTAACAACGGTACTGTGATATTAGAAATAATGCTGGGTATGGCTATGCGTAATATACTGCGGTGCATAAATAAAGTTGACAAGTAAACGAGTTGACAAGTAAACAAGTAAACGAGTAAACAAGTAAACGAGTAAACAAGTAAACAAGTAAACGAGTAAACAAGTTGACGAGTAAACGAGTAAACAAGTTATTTGGTTAGTTGACGAGTAAACGAGGAGACAAGTTGATTACAGTGTACAAGTAAAGTTGTCGTTATCGTTAATCTGTTGCCATCATGACCTATTCGCGCACCAAGCGGCAAGAGCTGCGCCCTTACTTCGCTTGACGTACGCTGCTCATGATGGCGAAGCCTTCGATTTTGAACTGTAACACTGTAACGCTGTAACGGGATAGAGAAAATGTGAAAGTTGAAAACGTTAAGGATAATATCTAATGGTTAACGTTATCAATCAGACACAAGTTCAAGGCCAAGTGAACGCACGAGATGCTGTAATGAAGGAAGCTCGTTATATAGTTTTTCGTAAAGTTCGAACTTCGTCAGCACCTTCTTAACCTCATGATTCTCCGCCAAACGTACAGCGATAGTAATCTCTGAATTATGCAAGCTCTGCGACAGTGTCGCTTTGATTCTTCCCTGAATGGCCTTTATCTGGTCGAGCAGAATATTATTTGTGACTATAATCTCAACATTAGGGTATTCCTTCATCTCGAGCGGACAGTTACGCAAACTTGATGCAAGGCCACGCATTGTCTGATTTCTACCCATTCTGATGCACATAGCAAGCCATTCGTGATTAAGCTCTTCTGTGGTGAATCGCGATGCCTCCTTATTTCCCTCATCAACAACCTCGTCTATTTGAGCCGTCTGATCTTCTGTTTTGCCTAAAGACTTAAATGTGCTGCCAAATAGTGAACTCATGCCGGAGCCCATATTCAACACAGGTTTAGATACTGAAGGCTTAGCTCCTTCTGCAGATGCCGTAGCACTGGACACGACAGATGCGACCGTCGAACCAGAAGCGACAACTGATGGTTGCGGCTCATTAGCGACAGTCGGTTTATTATAAGCCACAGCGGCCTGCTCCGCTGTCTTTGGCTTCAGGGGTGCCAGTTTCTCAAACAGGTTTTTCAACATTCGCCCCTTTCGGGGCACTCCGTCAGCATCTGCTGGTTGGGTAATTTGCGCCACCTCGATGAGTGTTATCTCTACAAGCAGACGCTTGTTTGAACTCTGTCGGTAGTTAAGGTCGCAGCGTGTGAGTATCTGCAATGCTTTATAAAGGAATGCAGGAGGACAAGCCTGTGCCTGCTGTGCATATCTCTGCGCATACTTAGCACTTGTCTCAAGCAACGGAATTGTCTGCTGGTCTTTCGCCATCATCACGTTGCGGATGTGTTCAGCAAATCCTGTCACAACATGTCCGGCATCCATGCCCTGTTCGAGCATGCTATTGAGCAGAAGCATAACATCTGCGCACTTGTTTTGCAACGATAAGTCAGTGAGCTGGAAGTAATGCTCTATATCCATCAGATTAAGGTCTTTTATAACCTTCTCTAATGTAATGTCGCCCTGGCAGAAACTTGCAACCTGATCGAATATAGACAAAGCATCACGCATGCCACCGTCAGCTTTCTCAGCGATAACCTCAAGAGCTGCATCCTCATAGGTATATCCCTCACGCTCTGCTACCATCTTCAGGTGAGCGACTGTGTCAGCGACACTCATACGCTCAAAGTCGTAAATCTGACATCTTGACAAAATTGTCGGGAGCAATTTGTTCTTTTCTGTAGTGGCGAGAATGAAGATGACGTATGAAGGCGGCTCCTCGAGTGTCTTGAGGAAAGCATTGAACGCCTGAGTAGACAGCATATGAACCTCGTCGATGATAAACACCTTGTAGCGTCCCACCTGAGGCGGAATGCGTGTCTGCTCCATGAGCTGCTTGATATTCTCGACTGAGTTGTTTGATGCAGCGTCGAGTTCGAAAATATTATATGAGCGCTGCTCAGCGAAAGCCTTACAGCTCTCGCACTGTCCGCAAGCTTCTGATTCAGCTGTCGGATTCTCGCAGTTTATAGTCTTGGCGAAAATACGAGCACAAGTGGTTTTACCCACACCACGAGGACCGCAGAAGAGGAACGCATGAGCGAGCTTGCCACTCTTCACTGCATTTCTGAGAGTTGTGGTCAGCGCCTCCTGACCTACAACAGACGAGAATGAAGATGGCCTGTATTTTCGTGCCGATACCTGATATTCCATATATCTATGATTGTTATTTATTTATGCAAAGATACGCATTATATGTCAGAGGGACAAGATATATCATAATAAATTAACTTACTTTTCAATATCTACCCTTATACCGCTCTGGCATATACTGACATAATATTACGGTGTGCGGTTTATATTCGCTCTACCTGTCTTACGCCCTTGACGGTCTTGAGTTTTTTTATCAGTTGCTGCAAACGACCTGTATCGTCGACATTCACTACAAGGTTGCCCGAGAAGAGTCCGTCCTTCGAATCAATATTTATTGAGCGCATCATAATCTTCTCATCCTTTGAAATGATTGAGGTAATATTTGATACAATGCCAATATCGTCGTTGCCGATGATGCGCAGTGTTATCGAATAAGTATTCTGTCCCTTGCCACTCCATTTCGCATCAACGATTCTATATCCGAAACGTTTATGGAGTTCTGTAGCGTTAGGACAATCCGTACGGTGTATCTTTATTCCGCCAGAGACAGTAACGAAACCAAATATATCATCGCCATAAATCGGACGGCAGCAGTTAGCAAGAGTGTAATCTATGCCCTTCTGACTCTGGTCAATGACGAGGGTGTCAGAAAACACAGATTTGTTCTTACGTGAAGAATCAGCACGTTTCTCGTCGTCCTTAAATACGAAGTCAGCAGCTGAGCGTCGCTCTTCTTCAGCTGGCTGCGGAGCAGTTGCAGAACGCTGATTCTTTATCTCCATGTATCCATCGACAACACTCTGTATGTCAAGAGTTTCGTCAGCAACATTCTTATAGAAATCAGAAACCTCGCGGAAGCCCATCTTTTTCACCAGCTGCTGAATGATGCCTTCATCAAACTCAACCTTGCGATTCTTCAGACGACGCTCTATCATCTCTTTTGTGATAGATATCTCCTTAACAATAGTTTCCTTCAGCGCAAGACGTATCTTTGACTTTGCCCTTGAGGTGCTGGCAATCTGCAGCCACTCACGTCGTGGTTTCTGCTGTGCCGAAGTAAGAATCTGCACCTGATCGCCCGACTGCAGTTTATGTCGCAGATTGACAATACGTCCGTTAACCTTTGCACCTGTACACTGGCAGCCGACCTTAGAGTGTATATGGAAAGCGAAATCAAGCACAGTAGCACCTGCTGACAACTTGCGTATGTCGCCTGTAGGAGTGAAGACGTAAATCTCCTTCTCATACATCGATGTCTTAAACTGATCCATCACCTGCAGGTCGTCGCCCGCCTCCATAAGTGCGCGAATAGACGACAGCCACTCGTCTAACCCGCCAGTTTCTGACTTCACACCCTTATAGCGCCAGTGAGCGGCAAGTCCATGCTCTGCAATGTCATCCATTCTGGAAGTTCGAATCTGAACCTCAACCCATTTGTTCTCTGGCCCTAGAACTGTGATATGCAATGACTCGTAACCATTTGATTTAGGCACACTGAGCCAGTCGCGCAGGCGTTTAGGATTAGGCTGATACATATCAGTTATGACAGAATAAACCTGCCAGCATTCCATTTTCTCTCGCTCTGGTTCTGAATCAAGGATAATACGAATGGCAAAAAGGTCATAGACGCCTTCGAAAGGACAGCGCTGTTTCTTCATCTTCTGCCAGATGCTGTTGATTGACTTTGTGCGTCCTTTAATATGGAACTTCAATCCGTGCTGCTCTAATTTCTCTTTTATCGGAACAATAAAGCGGTTGATATACGCATCACGTGATTTCTTTGTGGCATTGAGTTTCTCACGTATATGGTAGTATGCATCATGCTCGAGATACTTAAGTGACAAGTCTTCTAACTCTGACTTCAATACATACAAGCCAAGCTTATGTGCTAAAGGCGCATAGAGATAACTGGCTTCCTCTGACGCACGGCGCATTGCAGCCTCATTGGCACAATTCTTCAGCAAACGCATAAGCGAGACACGGTCAGCAATCATAATAAGTATCACACGCATGTCTTCTGCAAAGGAAAGTAGCAGATTGCGGAAATTTTCGCTGCTGACAGTAGGAGTCTTCTCATACAACGAATGTACTCTTGATATGCCAGATATAATATCAGCTACTCCCTTGCCAAGCTTATCACGTATCTCAGCAATTGTCATGCTGTCTGTTTCAACAAAACGGAACAAAAGGATGGCAAGCACGCCATCACGCTTAAGACCTATTTCGTTTATAGCTATCAAAGCCGTAGATATCACACGCTCCAGCGAATCAAGCCCATATATATCTGGTTCAGCCACATTACTGACGTAATATTTCTCGATGCGTTCTCTTACATACGCCTCTTCGTCATGGGAGACAAATTCTCTTGCAAGTTCAAATACAGCATTGAGGGAATCATGCTGTATCTGCTGCACGCCGTCTGTCAGGTTATCTGATTTATTCATATGTCGATAGATTTTTATGTTAATAATTAGTTCACATGACAGTTTCACCCATAGGTTTTAGGTTCAAAATGCCACAACATCAGCATCTTACGACCCAATAAGTGCTACTCTGTCCGATTTTATATTGCAAAAATATAAAAATATAATATCTACACGCAGAAAATTAACAAAAAATGTTTCCTCTTTAAAATAAAATAACTAATTTTGTGGACAAATCAAACGTTAACCGACAATATTCAACACCAAGTATAGTTACAAACATCTAATATATCAAAAACATGACACTTTCTGAAAAAGATTTGCAACAGATTTCGGCTAAAGGCATTAGCCCGGAAAAGTTAGAGCAGCAGCTCAATGATTTCAAAAAAGGATTTCCATTCCTGAAACTTGAAGGCCCTGCAGCTATCGGCAAGGGCATTATGGCTCCGACAGCAGAAGATGCCGAGAAATATATCAACACATGGAATGAATACAAGGCACAGGGCAGAAAAATAGTAAAATTCGTACCTGCATCAGGTGCTGCTTCACGTATGTTCAAGGATGTCTTCTCATTCGTTGATGCTGACTATAATGCTCCGACAAGCGCATTTGAGAAGAAATATTTTGAAAGCATTAAGGACTTCGCTTTCTATGAGACACTTGACGCCCTACTTAAAGAACAGACAGGCAAAGGTATTGAGGCTCTTATGGAAGAAGGCGACTATAAGTCAATCGCAAAGGCTATGCTTGACAAAGAAGGCTTAAACTACGGACAGCTGCCAAAAGGCCTGCTGCTATTCCACAACTATTGCGACGGAGCAAGAACACCAATGGAAGAACACCTGGTTGAAGCTGCCCTATATGCTAATTCTAACGGCGAAGCTGACGTGCACTTCACTGTTTCTAACGAACACCTTGAACTCTTCAAAGCAAAAGTGGCAGAGAAAGCAGACAAATACGCAGAAAAGTATAATATAAAATACAATATCTCTTTCTCTGAGCAGAAGCCTTCTACTGACACCGTAGCAGCTAATCCTGACGGTACTCCATTCCGCAATTCTGATGACTCGCTCTTGTTTAGACCTGGCGGACATGGTGCTCTCATTGAGAATCTGAACGATATCGAAGCAGATGTAATTTTCGTAAAGAACATTGACAACGTTGTTCCTGACAGATTGAAGGAAGAGACAGTAGAATGGAAACAGATTATTGCAGGCGTGCTTGTAGAGCTTCAGAAAAAATCTTTCGAATATCTGAATCTTCTTGACGGAGGCAACTACAATCACGAAAATCTCTTAGAGATAATCAAGTTCGTTCAGGATGACCTCTGCTGCAGAAAGAACGATATCAAAGACTTGGAAGACGCAGAGCTCGTGCTTTACCTGAAGAACAAGCTTAACAGACCTATCCGCGTAGCTGGCGTTGTTAAGAATGTAGGCGAACCTGGCGGCGGCCCATTCCTGGCATATAACCCTGACGGAACATATTCACTGCAGATACTTGAGTCTTCACAGATTGACAAGAACAACGAAACTTACATGAAGTACTTCACAGAAGGCACACACTTCAACCCTGTTGACCTTGTATGCGCTGTTAAAGACTATAAGGGATGTCCATTTGACTTGACACAGTTTGTAGATAAGAACACAGGATTCATATCATCTAAGTCAAAGAACGGCAAAGAGCTCCTTGCTCTTGAATTGCCAGGACTCTGGAACGGTGCGATGTCTGACTGGAATACAGTATTCGTTGAAGTACCACTCGGAACATTCAATCCTGTAAAGACTGTCAACGACCTTCTCCGCCCACAGCATCAGGCGTAATGGATTAAGGAATAAAGGTTAAGGGTCAAAGGTTAACGACTAATGACTATTTAGCTCTATTTACCCTTGCTACCTAAATCACAAAAACTTAACCTATAAGCTTGCAATCCATAAACTTGAGATATTATTTTACTCATATACTGACGGCTACACTCTGCGTTGTGTGTAGCCGTCAGTTTGTGTGACAGCCACAAAGCAATGCACACAAAATGACAAGCATAGCACTCATAAGAAAACAATTTGTAAACAAATTATACGCATAGAAAGATAAAACGTTGTTAAAAATCACACTTTTTCTAACAAATAGTTGCACATTCCCGAAATAATCATTACCTTTGCAAGCGAAATTTTCCTAACACACAAAGCAAAAGAAAAGAAAAACATAAAAAATGAGCAAACTCATAAAACCAGAAGGATATAGAGCACTGCTTGACCTTGTACAAACAGAGCAAGGCATCAAACTCATAAAAGAATTCTTCCAGCAGAACCTGAGCACAGAACTCCGCCTGCGAAGAGTAACAGCACCGCTCTTCGTCCTCCAGGGACTTGGAATAAACGACGACCTCAACGGTGTTGAGCGTGCCGTAACATTTCCTATAAAGGAACTTAATGATGCAAAAGCCGAAGTCGTGCACTCTCTGGCTAAATGGAAACGAATGAAACTTGCCGAGGACAATATTCCTGCAGGATATGGCATATACACCGACATGAACGCCATACGTGCCGATGAGGAATTAGACAATCTGCATTCGCTATACGTTGACCAATGGGATTGGGAGGCTGTAATCAGAGAAAAAGACAGAACACAGAAGTCACTGCGTGAAATAGTAGAACGCATATACGGAGCTATACGACGCACAGAATACCTGGCATGCGAATGGTATCCACAGCTTAAGCCTTTCCTGCCTGAAAAGATTTTCTTCATCCATGCCGAAGAACTTCTGCAGATGTATCCAGATTTAACTCCAAAAGAGCGCGAACACGCAATATGTAAAAAGCACGGAGCTGTTTTCATTATCGGCATCGGCGCACGACTATCAAATGGCGAGAAGCATGACGGACGCGCTCCTGACTACGACGACTGGTCGACTATAGCAGAAAACGGAACAGTAGGATTGAACGGAGACATTCTGATATGGTATCCTGTACTCCAGCGCTCAATAGAACTGTCTTCTATGGGCATACGCGTTGACAAGGAAGCCTTGCTCAAACAGCTTGAAACAGAAGGCATGAACGACCGAAAAGAGCTATATTTCCATCGCCAACTTCTTGACGGGCATCTGCCATTAAGCGTAGGAGGCGGAATCGGACAAAGCCGCCTTTGTATGATAATGCTGCACAAAGCACACATAGGTGAAATACAGGCGAGCATATGGCCAGAACAAATGCGACAGGAATGTGCCGCTGCAGGAATGCCACTGATATAAAAGGAAGATAGAAGAAGGTAGAGGAAGATAGAGGAAGATAGATGACATTTGTTTTGATGTAGAACACCCGCTTACCAAAGTATCGTCCTCTATCTTCTTTTAACTTCTCAAAATGTATCGTCCTCTATCTTCGCCGCTGAGAAGCGGCATATCTTCCTGTAACTTCCTATATCTTCTTAACATGCTGAAATTGAATAAAAGATAAGAGGACATGCCTATTTTGACACATCCTCTTATCTTTTTTACATATATTGTCTTTACTGAGATTCTGCTGATTGACTTTTCGCATATCGCCAAATAAACAATCGGGCGACAAAAGCAAAGATATCATTCATCATCACCCAGCAAATCCTGCAGACGGAGCAGTTCGTCACGATACATAGCAGCTTGCATAAAGTCGAGCTGGCGTGCAGCTTCACGCATCTGTTCTGTAGTATATGCAATAGACTTCCGTATTTCATCCTTTGACATAGAACGAAGAATAGGGTCAGACATAGAACGCCCTACTGGCGTTGACTCTGCCGCAACAGCATGATGATTAGGCGGCGGAGCATACGCTGCCGTCTTCTTTACGTTGTCAGCAGGCTTACTGATATTTGGTATTCCCTTGCCACGCACTGTATTCTCTGTCTCTGCAACTTTTTTCTTTATCTGCGTTGGCACAATTCCGTGCTCCTCATTGTATGCCATCTGCTTATGCCTGCGTCGAGCTGTCTCATCAATAGTTGTCTGCATTGAAGGAGTAATCTTGTCAGCATACATTATAACAAGTCCATTTACATTTCTCGCAGCTCGTCCAGCCATCTGTGTCAATCCTCTGGCATTGCGCAGGAATCCCTCCTTGTCAGCATCAAGAATAGCGACAAGAGACACTTCAGGCAAGTCAAGTCCTTCACGCAGCAGATTAACACCTACAAGCACGGTATAAACACCCGAACGCAGTTCGCTGAGTATCTTTACTCTATCTAAAGTATCAACATCAGAATGTATATATGCCGTAGGAATCTCCTTATCGAGCAGATACTCAGTCATTTCCTCTGCCATACGTTTTGTCAGAGTGATTACCAACACACGTTCATCGCGCTCATGTCGCTCTGCAATCTCATTTATCAGGTCATCAATCTGATTTTCCGTTGGACGTACAAGAATCTCTGGATCAAGCAAACCTGTCGGACGAATAATCTGCTCTACTACGACACCTTCCGTCCTCTCGAGTTCGTATGCCGCAGGTGTAGCAGAGACATAAACCACCTGTTTTGCGAGCGACTCAAACTCTTCGAAACGTAGCGGACGATTATCAAATGCAGCAGGCAGACGGAAGGCATACTCCACAAGATTCTGCTTTCGAGAGCGGTCGTTGCCCCACATAGCATGAAGCTGCGGTATAGACACATGACTCTCATCAATGAAAACAAGCATATCTTCCGGGAAGAAGTCAAAGAGGCAGTACGGACGCTCTCCTGGTTCTCGCCCATCAAAATATCGAGAATAATTCTCTATACCCGAACAATGTCCGAGCTCCTTTATCATTTCAAGGTCATACTCTACACGTTCCTTTATACGCTGTGCCTTTATCGGGTCACCTAACTCTTCATAATAAGTTATCCGCTCCATCAGGTCATCCTGTATCTCACGCACAGCATGCACTGTCTGCTCCTTGGAAGTCACAAACAGATTTGCAGGGAAAATCTGATATTCATCGAACGATGTAATACGTGTAAACGTCACAGCATCATGCTCGGCAATTTCGTCTATCTCATCGTCCCACATTGTGATACGCAGGATGTTTTCGCTATACGCCATAGCGACGTCAATAGTATCACCCTTAACTCTGAAAGAGCCTCTCTCAAGAGTTAAGTCGTTTCTTACATAAAGAGCGTCTACCAAGCTGCGCAACAGGTCATTACGCTGTATGCGCATACCACGTTTTACCTTAATGACAGAGCCTCGCATCGCAGCAGGTCCGCCCATGCCATATATGCACGATACCGATGCAACGACAACGACATCACGACGTCCGGAGAGAAGAGACGACACGGCAGAAAGACGCAGACGGTCATTCTCCTCATTAATAGCCAAATCCTTCTCTATGTATGTGTCAGACGAGGGCATATAAGCCTCTGGCTGGTAATAGTCATAATATGACACATAGTATTCTACAGCATTATGAGGGAAAAAGCCTTTCATCTCCTCATACAACTGTGCGGCAAGCGTCTTATTATGAGAGAGTATCAGAGTAGGACGCTCACAATTAGCAATAACATTTGCCATGGTAAACGTCTTGCCCGACCCCGTAACACCTAAAAGCACCTGCGCATCGTCACCACGCATGATGCCCTCCGTCAATTGACGGATTGCTTCCGGCTGATCACCCGTAGGTGCATACTGCGATATTAGAGAAAAACTATTCATCAGATACAAAATTACTATCTTTTTTTCAAAGATTTGTTATAATTACGCGTAATTTATGAAAAATTGTATTTTCTATTTTGAAATAAGGAAAAAAAAGAGTAATTTTGCAACGTTTTTTATTCTCTCCATAGGAGAAGGGTATCTTATGCCTTATAGAAAATACAAAATACGATATGAAAAAAGTAATATACATCATATTCGCTACACTGCTTTTCACAAGTTGTGCACAAGAATTTAACGCTGTGTACAAACATACCGACTACGAATACAAATATGAATTTGCAAAGCAGTGTTTTGCAAGAGGAAAGTATACGCAAGCCTCAACACTTTTAGGAGAGCTCATCACGATATTCAAGGGAACCGACCGTGCTGAAGAATCTCTATACATCTATGCGATGTCGCTATACAAGGACGGAGATTACGAAGCTGCGAGTGACTCTTTCAAAAGATGCTATACATCATACCCAAAGGGAATGTATACAGAAAGTGCATATTTCTATGCAGCAGAAAGCCTGTATGAGAGTTCACCAGAGCCACGTCTTGACCAAACTCCTACTATGGCAGCCATAAAGGCATACCAAGACTTCCTGGACATTTTCCCTCACACCAAACGCAGAAGCGAAACTCACGAAAGAATGATAGCCCTGCAGGACAAGCTGGTCATGAAGGAATATCACTCTGCCAAGCTTTACTATAATCTTGGAACATATTTCGGAAACTGTCTGACAGGTGGCTCTAATTACGAAGCATGCATTATCACTGCAGAGAATGCCCTAAAAGATTATCCATATATGAGCATCAGAGAGGATTTCGCCCTGCTTATCATGAAGAGCAAATTCTATCTTGCAGAAAACAGTGTTGAAAGCAAACGTCAGGAACGATATCAGAATGCAGAAGACGAATGCTACGGATTCCTGAACGAATATCCTGAATCTAAAGAACGCGACACTGCAGAGAAATATATCGCAGTGTGCAAGAAATATACAGGAGGAGCACAATAAATTCCGATTATTCAGAAACGACAAACAAGATAAAACAACAGAATATTCCAAATACAGAAATTATGGATTACAAGAAATCAAAAGCACCAACAAACACCATCACACGTAACATTGTTGAACTTAGCAACGAAACAGGCAATATCTATGAGAGCGTGATAATAATGTCAAAGCGCTCTAATCAGATTGCTGCAGAAATCAAGCAGGATTTGCAGAAGAAACTTGCAGAGTTCTCATCATACAATGATTCGCTTGAGGAGGTATTTGAAAACCGCGAGCAGATAGAAATTTCACGTTACTACGAAAAGCTCCCAAAACCATCATTGCTTGCTGCAGAAGAATTTGAGCAGGGACAGATCTACTGGAAAGACCCACAGCGCGAAAACAAAAACGAAGAGGAATAAAAGAGCTTGTTATACACAACAAATTATTCCGTCATACCCAATATAGGAATCAAACTATTCTCCAGATAAAAAAGTATGATACAGAGAATACAGACGATTTACCTTTCGTTGGCAGCAATAACGATGC